>JACRHK010000146.1 GCA_016217625.1 Nitrospirota bacterium | reverse complement strand
GTCCGGATCGCGCCGGAGGAAGAGGGGAGGCGGATCCGGATTGATCTTCAAGAAGGGGAGCGGAGCCGGTTCCGCGCCATCACGTTCCATCCGCCTGAGGCGGAGGCTGCGCGAGAACTCGACGAGGGCCTTATCCTTGAGCGCCTGGGGCTTCGACCCGGCGACCCCTTCAGAAAGGCGGATCTGGCGAAGGGAATGGATGCCCTCCGCGCCTGGCTCCGGCAGCAGGGGTACCTCGCCGTCGAGCTGGGCCCGCATCAGATCCAGCGCGAAGGCCCTGCGGTTGATCTCGTACTCCCCCTCCAGGTCGGCGATCGCTTTGAATTCTTCTTCGCCGGGAATCAACACCTGTCGGAGGCTGCGCTCCGTGAGGCCTTAACCTCTGTGCTGGAAGAGGGGTTCACCCGCGACCTTCCAGCCGAAGCGGCCGCCCGCCTGGAGGTCCGGTACCGGGAAAAAGGGTTCCCTTTCTCCAAGGTGCTGCCGAAGGTAGAGACTTCCGAGGCGGATCGGTTGACGCGGATCCGCTTCGAGATCGAAGAAGGGCCTGAAGTCCGCGTGCGCGGGATCTTCATCGAAGGCAACAAGCGGCTTGAGACGGATCTCCTGATCAAAGGTCTCCCGCTGCAGCCCGGCGGGCTCTTTGCGGAACGCCAGATCGAGGAAGCCGCCAACGCCATCGCGGCGACCTACCGGACGCATGGTTTTCTTGACGCCGCCGTGGTCGCCCGGGAGGTGGAGTTCACGCCGGACCGGCAAGGAGCCACAGCGCGTCTCCGCGTCGAGGAGGGCCCTCAAACCCTGATTGGCGCGATCCGGTTCGAGGGGAACCGCGCGGTCGACGACCTTACGCTCCTGGAAGCGATGCAGGCCGCGCCGGGGATGCCGTACCGCGAGGAGCAGGGGGAAGACGATCGCTACCGGATCCTGGCGATCTATTCCCGGAAGGGGCACCTCTACGCCCGGGTCGACCTCGAGACGGATCTGTCTGCCGACCGCGCGGCTGCCACCTTGCGGTATCAGATCACGGAAGGGATACCGGTCACGCTGGGCAAGGTGGTCCTCCGCGGGAACTGGGACACGCGGGGAGAGGTGATCCGTCGGGAGCTGGAAGTCCGGGAAGGGGAAGCCTTCAACCTGGAGCGGATTCTTCAGAGCCAGCGTCGGTTGACTCAGTTGGGGATCTTCAGCCAGGTCCGTCTGGAGCCGATCCGTCCTGAGACCGAAGAGCCCTCAAAAGATCTCCTCATCAGCGTCGCCGAGCGGCCGCCGGGGGCGCTGGAATTCGGCGTGGGGTACGGCGAGCTGGAACAGCTCCGGGGGTTCGTCTCCGTGGCGCACCGGAACCTCTGGGGGCTGAACCGCCGTGCCGGCCTGCGCCTGGAGTGGAGCTCCCTGGAGCGGCGGGCTCTTTTCACCCTCGAGGAGCCCTGGTTCCGGGGAACGCCCACGCTCCTGCAACTTGGCGGGACAGTAGAACAGGTGCGGACGATCGATGAGCATACCCGGGAGACCCGCTACGAGCTCCTCCGTTACACCCTGGCCCTGGGCGCGGAACGGAAATTCGGCGAGTCCCTGAAAGGGGCGCTCTTTCTGCGATACGAAGACACCAAGGTACTCCAGATCCGGCCGGATGCCGTCCTGGCTAGGGAGGATCAAGGCCGGACCGGCATCCTGAGCCTGAACCCCTCGTTTGTGGCCGACACCCGTGATGACCCGTTCGACCCCAAACGCGGATTCTATGTGACTTCCACGTTCAAGCTTTCATCGCGCTACATCGGGTCCGAAACAGATTTCTACAAGCTCGTGGTCCATATCGCCCATTACCGGCTCGTCTATCTCGACTGGGTCGTGGCTCTCTCCGCCAAGGCCGGGCTCGGGCAGACCCTCCGGGGAGGCCCGGAACTCCCGATCTTTGAACGGTTTTTCCTCGGAGGGTTCTCTACGATCCGGGGATTTTCCCAGGATACGGTCGGCCCGAAGGGAAGCGACGGGACGCCTCAGGGAGGGAACGCCATGCTGCTCTTTAATGCCGAGCTGCGAGTGCCGGTCTACCGCAGTTTCGGCCTGGTCGGTTTTGTGGATGCCGGGAACGTCTACCCTGAGATCAACGACCTCGATCCAGGGAGCCTCCGATACGCCCTGGGAATCGGCCTCCGGTATCAAACTCCGGTCGGTCCCCTCCGCCTCGATTACGGGATCAACATGGCCAGAAGGCCGGATGAACGCCGCAGTGAGCTACATTTTACATTAGGTCATGCATTCTAACTCTATAATATATATAGTTGTTCAGGCTTTATATTTTACTTTAAGCCTTGCGGGGATCTCTGCGGGCGAATCGCTTGTCCTCGATCGGTTCGTCGCAGGCGTGAATGACGAACTCATTACCTTCAGCGAGTACCATCAAGCCCTCGATCGGTATCGTCTTGTCGGAAAGGCGGAAGGAGCAATCCCGCCGGAGGCCGGAAGACAGGTTCTTCAAACGCTGATTGATCAGCGGCTGCTCCTTCAAGAAGCGAGGCGGTTTCAGGTGGACCCGGTCAGCGATGAGGAGATCAAGAGGGCAGTCCCACACTTCGAGCAGCAGATAGAAGCCCTGGATAGGGCTTCCCGCGCCGAGTTCCTCGAGCAGATGAGACGGCAATTGCTGATCAAACGGTTCATTCAACGGAGAATCTTTGTCCGCGTGGGCTTTGAAGAGGTGAAGGACTATTATCGGCGACACGCCCAGGAGTTTGCCGATAAGGACCTCCTGGATGTCAGAGAGGCGATTGAGGAGCTGTTGCGGGAGGAACAGAGGAACCTCAAATTGCGTGATCTGTTAAAAGAAATCAGGAAGAGGGCGCGTCTAGTGATTTATTTTCCAGAATGACCGGTTTATTCAAAACCATATGAAATGTCTGATAAGATAGATTATGTCAACTATAATGTTCTTCGGCAAATTATCGGTCTTACGCAGTTTCCTACCCCTACTGAGGTCGGGTTGTCACATCGAGAGAGGTTGACATAATCTCAGGTCCCAAGAACTGTCCCTCGCTGATTGCTGAAGGCTGACGGCTAACCATCAGACCGACCATTGCTCCCTGACATCCTCGGGAGACGGGAACTTCAAGCAGAAAAACCCTCGGTGCGGCCAGGACTCGAGCCTCACCCCCTCTTTCTCCAGGGACAATAAAAACGAGCAGTCGGCAATCCCCTCCTTCTGCAGGTATGGCAGAGGAATGGCCGCTTCCAGGACCTCATGAACCGCCACTGTGGTGATCTGCTCTGTCTGCTGCCATTTCCCTTCGGCGACGGGGGTCAAAATCCAGGCTTCAGCCGACAGGCTCGATGCCCCTTCCATCGGCAGGAACGTGACGCGGTATTTGACGGAGATGGGAGGGAGGAAAAGGATCGACAGCGTGGTCCCCGGCTGTCTTTGGAGGGGGTCTGCAAAGTCGACACGGATATACAGGTAACCGGCATCAAAGCCGTAGAGGAGCTTGTCAAGATAACGTTCGACCTGGTGCAGCGCGCTGCCATGCGTCTCGAGCGCGAATTCTCCAGCGGCAAGCCATTCAAAGTAATTCGTCACTCTCCCGTCGATCACCGGATGGAGCGTCTCCGTGGGCTTCCTCACGGGCAGGCACCGGCGGTCCTCCCTGAGGATCGGGACAGAGAGCGCCGTAGGAGGCTCTTGTCCCAGCAAGCGATAGATGTTGGCCAGATGATCGCGAAAGAGGCGATCGAACTCCCGTTCCTGGGGAGAATAGTGGTCGTCCCCGTACCACCAGCACCAGTCGCTCCCCTCGGCGGCGTAGCAGGCCTCCCTTGCCAGAGCCAGGGCGTTGGGGTCCAGAGGCACGTTTTCCGCTTCCGATAGTGCGTCGCGGGCGGCCCGGAGGTATTCCCAGGCCAGGTTGTCCTCCTCGTGGCCAATCCAGATACGGAAGTTGTGGTTGATCCAGGACCCGGGGAACAGGCGTGGAAGCTTCTCCGCGGCCGGATGTTCGGCAAGATACGCGCTGAGGGTCACGGTGCGGATCGACGGGTCGACGCTGAGCCTCGCATAGAGATGCCTCAGGAAGTCCGCGCCGTCGCGCGGATAGTACTCCCAGGCATTCTCCCCGTCCAGGATGATCGTGACCAGGGGCGCGGGGATCCGCCCTGCGACCCTGGTCCTAATGGCGTGGAGGCGACCGACGAGATCCTCCGCTGCCTCCCGTGGCGGGAGCTTGGCATAGGAGAAACTGAGGAAGTTGGAAAGCGACTGGTCTCGGAACACGATCTGGATCGCTCCCTCCCCCGCGCGGATCGTGTAAGGCCGGTACAACGGTTCCGGATGGAGTAGGAGGCCGCTTCCGTCCCGGTCCAGCGCGATTCCCAGGGATTGGGCGAGGACCTCTTCATCCGTGGCCAGCCATTCAAACCCGGCTGCCGCCACAAGGGGAAGGATGGCCTC
>JACRHK010000145.1 GCA_016217625.1 Nitrospirota bacterium | reverse complement strand
TTCAACCTCTGCCCCTCTTTCGACGTGCTCTTCAAGCGGATCGATGCGGAGGAGGTGGATGGCGACGTGGAACGGCTGACGGAGGCGGACCACGCCCGCGTGGTCGACCTCTGCTACGACTGCAAGCTCTGCTACAACCACTGCCCTTACAACCCGCCGCACCACTACGATATCGACTTCCCACGCCTCATGGTCCGGGCGAAGGCCCAGGCCGTCCGGCAGCGGGGGATCCCGCTCCGGGACCGGCTGCTGGTCCACGCCGACTTGGTCGGGCGGTGGGGGAGCCGGCTGGCTCCCCTGATCAACTGGGCGAACCGTCAACCCTGGCTGCGATCCCTCCTGCATCGCACCATCGGGATCCACCGGGAGAAGCTCCTGCCCACATTCCACCGGGAGACGTTCGAGCGCTGGTTCGCCCGAAGGGCGAAGACCCGGCCCGCCGGGGCCGGCCGCAACGGCAAGGTCGCGTTCTTCGCCACCTGTCTCGTCAACTACCATTTTCCCGAGATCGGCCGGGCGGCCGTAGAGGTGCTGGAGCACAACGGCGTGGAGGTCGTCGTGCCGCCGCAGCAGTGCTGCGGCTTCCCGTTCTTCGACGTGGGGTTGATTGAAAAAGCCCAACGGCAGGCGGCGGAGAACCTAGCCGCCTACCGGCCGCTGGTCGAGGCCGGGTACGATCTGGTCGCCCCCGTCCCCACCTGCTCGCTGACATGGAAGCGGGAGTATGATCTGCTCCTCTCCCCGGGGCAGGCGCGGCCGGTCGCAGCCCGGACCTTCGATCTGGACGAGTACCTCATGCGCCTCCATGCCGAGGGGAAGCTCTCCACGGCCTTCTCCGGCCACGGGGGAAAGATCGCCTACCAGATCCCCTGCCACCTGCGGGACCAGAACATCGGCTACAAATCCCGCGACCTGATGCAACTCGTGCCCGGCAACCGGGTGTCGCTCATCGAGCGGTGCTCGGCACACGACGGGATCTGGAGCATGAAGACCGACTACTTCGACCTGGCCATGCAGTGGGGGAAGAAGCTGTTTCAGGCCGTGGAGCAGGCCGAGGCGGAGACCGTGGCCACGGACTGTCCCCTGGCGGGACGGCAGATCGCCCAGGCGACCGGCCGGCGCCCCCTGCATCCCGTGGAGGTCCTGCACCGCGCCTATGGCCTTACCAGAGAGACGAGGTAAGGAGCGTGACAAAGCAAAGCCCTGAATGCTGCGGACATCTGAGCAACCTTTGTGGCTGGCGTGCTTGGTGGAGAGCCGGCACGCGGCCTTCCATGGCCCGCCTCCGTTGCCAATCCGAGAAACCCGGCCATAGGAATGACGCGAATATGTCCGCAAAAGAAGGGCTTTGCTTCGCCACCGTGATATAAGATATGCAGGTTGTCAACACGCGACAATATGGCTTATCAATTCTAACAGAGAGGAAAAAAATGCAACAGTTGACGCGCGCGGATATCTGGAGCCTGCCGGAGTACGAGCCCCGTCGGGCCGCGTTCCGGAAGGAGATCATCGCCCTGAAACAGCGCCGGCGGGTCTCGGTCGGGGACCGAATCACCTTCGTCTTCGAGAGCCGCGAGACGCTCCGCTTCCAGATCCAGGAGATGATGCGGATCGAGCACCTCAACGACGAGGCCAAGATCGCCGAGGAGATCGCGACCTACAACGCGTTGATCCCCGAGGAGGGGGAGCTCTCCGCCACCACGTTTATCGAGATCGAAGAGCGGGACCAGATCCGCCCCGTGCTGGAACGCCTCCACGGGATCGACTCTTCCGATGCGGTGTGGATGGAGGTGGGGACCGAACGCCTCCCGGGCCTCTTCGAGGAGGGGCGCAGCACGGACGAGAAACTGAGCGCCGTGCAGTACGTCCGTTTCCGTTTTACCCCCACGGCGCGCGCTGCCTTCCTGGAGGGGCAGGCGCCGATCCGCCTCGTGATCGATCATCCCCACTACCGGGCAAGTACCCTGCTGACCGAGGCAACGCGCCAGGCCCTGGCCGAGGATCTTCGCGAGCCCGTGACGAAGGCTCGCTGATGGATACCCTCAAAGCGCAATGGACAATGATCAATGCAAAATTAGCAATGAGCATAGATGAAGGCATCGAAATATCCATTGGACATTGAGCATTGCTCATTGAGCATTGCACATTGAGGGTTGTCGCAAGGCGCCATGGCGGCCAAGTCACCAAGTAACATTTCGTCGTTGGAGCACCTCCTCAAGGAGATCCGGGAGGGCCAGCCCCGTCCTGTTTACTTGATTCATGGGGAGGAGAGGTACCAGGTCGAAAGCGCCGCGGCCCGGTTGATCGAGGCGCTCCTCCCCGAAGCAGATCGCGCCCTGAACCTGGTCCGGTTCGAAGGGCGGGAGGCCGACCCCCAACGGATCGCGGAATCGCTCTTGACCTACTCCTTCCTGCCGGGCCGGCAGGTCCTGCACGTCGTCGATCCCCCGTTCCTTGCCTCCCGGCAGTCCCCCAAGACCTGCTTGGAACGGGCCCTGGATTTCTGGCAACAGGGGTCCAAGGCGGAAGCCTTGAGATCGCTGGCTCAGTTTGCCGAGCGGGCGGGATGGCAGCTCGCCGATCTACAAGGGGCAGGCTGGCGGTCGATGCCGCCCGAAACCTGGGAGGAGGGCGCCGGGTTCCCCCGGGAAGAGGTCGGCGATCCCGAAGGGCTCGATGCGCTCCTGGCAGTTCTTGATCTCGAGGCAGAAGGTGCCCCCGCTCCCCCCGGTTCTCCCAGCGCCCTGGAGGAGGCATTGACCCGCGGGATCCCCCCCTTGCACACCCTGATCATCGCGGCCTCGTCTGTCGACCAACGCCTCGCCCTCTCTAGAGCGATCGCCCGGGTGGGAGGCGTGCTCGCCTATGAGCGGGGTAATGAACGGCAGCGAGCCGCCGGCATCCGCGAGGTCGTGCAGGCTGCGTTGCAACGACTAGGGAAACGGATCACGACCGAGGGGCTGGAACTCCTGCAGGCGAAGCTCGGCACGGAGCAGCAGGCCGGCGCCTCGTCCGTGGAGATGCTGGCGGCCTACGTGGGGGATCGCCCCCTGATCACAGAGGACGATATTGCAGCCTGCGTCGGCCGCACGCGGGAGGATGTCCTCTACGACCTCACCGGCGCCCTGACCGCCCGCGACCTCGACCGCAGCCTCTTCTACTTGAAGGAACTCCTCGACCAAGGGATGCACCCCCTCCAGGTCCATGCGGGCCTCGTCAATAAGTTGCGCCAGCTCCTCCTCGCGCGGTCCCTCGTGTCCCTCCCTGCCGCAGCCGGTTGGAAGACGGGCATGACCTACGGGGCGTTTCAATCCCTCGCCGCGCGATGGAAGGAATCGACCGACCGCGATCTGGAGGGGCTGGAACCGATCCTGCGCCTCCATCCCTACCCCTTGTCCCAACTGCTGGAAGCGGCCTCCCGGTTTACCCCGGAGGAGCTGCTGACCGCCTACGACCGCCTCTTCACCCTGGAGAGCCGCCTGAAAAGCGACGCCCCCGCCCGCCTCCTGCTGGAGCGGTGGATCCTGGAGCTCTTAGAGCCTCAGCGCATAGTACCCATGACGCTTACAAATCCATAACCATCGTTTGGTGAGAGTCGGCAATTGACATCTGTACAATTTAATGGTAGATTATCTCCAAATTGTACATAGGAGAGATCACCCTTGAAAAAAGAAACCACCCTGCATAGGTCCGTCACCGAAGTGCGCAAGGACCTGACCCGGCTGGACAAGATCCTGAAGGTCGGCGAGACAGTCGAGGTGTACCGTCGGAAGAAGCCCTATGCCCGGATTGAGTTGGTCGGCATCCAAGATCCCTACGACCACGTGCTGGAAGCCATCAAGAGTCTACCAGAACCTTCCCGAGGCCGACGGCGGGCAGTGGCTGAGCTGAATAAGCGGTATCGGGTTCGGCGCAGGATGAAACGGCATGGATGAGTTGGCGGATTGGCCGGCCGCTTTTTGCGATGCCGGGTTCCTGATCGCCCTTTACTCCAAGAAAGACCGCAAGCACCGGCGGGCCGTTGAGCTCTTCCGGCAGGCCAAAACACATCGCACCGCTCTCTACACGACCTGGTTCCTCCTGGGCGAGGCCTTGACGTTGCTCCGCTATCAATACGGCTACGCAGAAGCAAACGCCCTTGCCCGCACGCTCAATATTTTTCAAATCGTTCCCGTATCCGAACACTTGCTTCATCAAGCGCTGGCCGTCTTCGTACAGCATAACCGGGACAAGCGGATCTCATTTGAAGATGCTCTCTCCTATACCGCCCTCACGACCGAGCTCGATAACATTCCCGCTCTCTCTTTCGACCGCGACTTCCGCACCCTGGGCCTGACGGTCATCAGCTGACTTCCTTGATATAGACGTTCAGAGTCGGCGGCACAGTCTTGAACAGCAGCCGCGACGGCGCATCCCTGTCGTATAATCTCCCGATCTGGCATCCGAACGTTGACCCATCAGCAAGTTTATGGTATAAAAGCACTGATAAAAGCGTCTCCAGGGTCACGTTCACCCCATGCGTGCAACCAGGCCTCCTAATACGCAATCGCCGGGGAAAAGCCCTCGTGCTTCACCGCGTCCAGTCCCCGTTAACCCAGCTTCACCCCGACCCCTCAAGATCCTCCTCGTGGACGACCATCCGCCCATTCAGGAAGGGCTCCGGGAACTGCTTGCGCGGGCTCCTGGCTTCGCGGTGGTGGGCGTGGCCGGCTGCGGGGCGGAGGCGCTGGCCTGGCTCAAGGACTCTCCCCCGGATGTCGTCCTTCTGGACTGGTTTCTGCCGGATACGACCGGCCCCCAGCTCATCCCGCAGATCCTCGCCCAGACTCCCCGGACGAAGATCCTGGTCTACACCGGACAGCCCGATGAAGCCGTGACGCTGGCGGCCCTCCGCGCCGGCGCTCACGGGTTTCTGTCCAAAGCTGAGCCCCTGGAGACACTCCACCGGGCCATTCGAGCCGTAGCCGAAGGAGAGGTTTGGGCCGACCGGCATACGGTCGCCAGGTACCTCCGGGAACTGCGAGCCCGAGTCCCCGATCCGGTGGGCAACCTCTCTGCTGACCTCCCCGCCCTCACCCCTCGGGAGCAGGAGGCCGCCCGGTTGGCAGCCCAAGGGGACAGCAACAAGGAGATGGCCGAGAAGCTGGGCGTTTGCGAGGGGACGGTCAAGATTCATCTCCACCATCTTTTTCAGAAACTCCACGTCACCAACCGCACGCAACTGATCCGCCTAGTGCTCCAGCAGAGGGAGCGTGACCCCCACCATACCCCCTGACCACTGTTTCTGCCCCGTTACCCAGGAGGATCTATAACTAAAGTTATAGAAAGTATCTGCAAAAAATCTATCTAAAGTTAGATTGACAACGAAAGAGAAACTCAGTAGATTCCTCACAAGAACAAGTAGTAGCATGAGTACTGGTTGTTAGAGATTTCACGGGAGGGAGTCATCATGAAGAGAGGTGATTTGCGGACAAGCAGGTTCAGTGGGGTTTTGATACTTCTGATAGCACCCCTGTTGATGGGCACGACGTGGATCGGAGTTCCGCTCGAGGAGAGTGCAGACGCCATTGTCCTCCTGATTCCCCAGAAGAATATGGCTTTACACGTCCCAATGCGTACCGAACAAGTAATTCAGGGAAAAATCATCAAGGCAGAAAAAGGGCAGTTGCCACCGCAGGTATTAATCATCCACACCCCCAATACGATTACAACACCCTTAGAACAAGGGCTTCCCCACGAGCTTGTCAAGTTTTTAGTTGAAATTATCTGAGTGGCCTTCGCTTGTAATACACCCCCTCACCAAGACATTTAGGCCAAAAGGCTTATGCACTTGACTCAGGTTCGACCGAAAGGAGGTGATAAAGCATGTTTGAGAAATGTAACAAGTGTGGCGAACGGCTGATAAGTGCCATTTCTAAGATGAATGGCACTTGTTTTCCGTGCGCCGCAAAGACGGA
>JACRHK010000026.1 GCA_016217625.1 Nitrospirota bacterium | reverse complement strand
CCAATCGCTTGTCCCGTTAGATGTGCAAGGAGCTTCGTCTAGGACGGTTGTCCTGAAGTTCCATCACCCATGCAGCCGAAACATCTAACGGGATGAACGCCCGTTTTTCTAACGGGGTTTACCCTGTCAGAATGCCCCGTGGCTTGCCACAGGGATTCTAACGGGGTTCACCGAGGTAGTTCTGCTTCTGTAGGGCAACCTTTTAAGGTTGCGGGTTGTTCTGCAAGGCTAAAGCCTTGCCCTACTTGTCTTATGAGCCGAGATAATTCTGAACCTTCGAGAGGAGCTCCAGGCCGTTGATCGGCTTGGTGATGTAGTCGGTGCAGCCGATCTGGAATCCTGTCTCCACGTTCTCCGCCTCGCCCCGCGTAGTGACCATGATAATGGGGATCGCCCTCGTCACCTCGTTTGCCCGCAACTGCTGACAGGCTTCGAACCCGTTCATCTTCGGCATCACGATGTCCAGGAGGATGAGGTCGGGCCGTTCTGTCGTGGCCTTGGCGACGGCCTCCTGACCATCCTTCGCCGTGACGAGCGTGTAAGACCCGCTCCTCAGGATCATGCGCTCCATCATGAGGATCGTGTCTGCATCGTCTACCAAGAGGATCTTTTTTTTCTGCGCCATCTGCACCCTCCTTCCCTTGTTGGTTGCCACGGTAAGAGGGAGCAACCTTCGTACCAGATCGAAAGGTGAAGAAGGTCGCGCGATGGAACCGATTGTGATTCAAAGGGGTTTCGGTCAATCTCGGCGGGAAGGGGAGGAAGGCATGCTGTTATCATGCGACATGGTTGTCGTCCCGGCTTCTGAGTAGGCGAATAAAGGACGACAATTCTGTCAGAGCCGACAGCAATGAGACATGGCTATGAGCGAGGTGCCACCAGCGCGATCACGAGGTCCATGACGTTCGTGCCCGTGGGGCCGGCGAGGAGGAGATCGCCGAGCCGATCAAAGAACACGTAGGCGTTGTTCTGCGCTAGGTAGGTCTCGGGGTCCAAGCCCTGTGCCAGGGCGCGAGTCAAGGAGGCGCCATTAACAAACGCCCCGGCGGCGTCGGTGGGGCCGTCGACGCCGTCCGTCCCCGCGGCCAAGAGGACGCACCCGTCTAATCCCGCGAGCCCTTCCGCGGCGGCTAACGCGAGTTCCTGGCAACGCCCCCCTTTTCCGTCTCCGCGCACGGTCACGGTCGTCTCTCCCCCCCAAAGCAGGGCGGCCGGGGGCTTGACAGCTCCCTTTCCTTCCCGCACCTGGCGGATGACCCCGGCGATCGCCCGGCCCGCCTCGCGGGCTTCTCCCTGGAGCGCCCGGTCCACGATGCAGGGGGTGAACCCCAGGGCTGCTGCCTCCCGGCCGGCCGCCTCGAGGGCGAGCGCGTTGTTGCCGATGAGTTGGTGGGGGATTTGTTCGAGCACGGGGTCTCCCGGCTTGGGCGTTTCCGGTATCTCCCCCCGCAATCCGGCTTCCAGGTGTTGAAGGACGGCTGGAGGGATGCGATCCCGAAGGGGATAACGTTGGATGACCTCCAGCGCCTCTCCGTAAGTCGTCGGATCGGGATAGCAGGGTCCCGAGGCGATGACGTCCGGGCGATCGCCCACGACGTCGGAGAGGATCAACGCGATCGCGCGCGCGGGGAAGGCGGCTCGTCCCAATTGACCCCCTTTAACTTGGGAAAGGTGTTTGCGAACCGCGTTCAGCTCTTCAATGCGCGCGCCGGCTTCGAGGAGCAGGCGGGTGACCTGGCGCTTCTCTTCGAGGGTAATTCCCTCCACGGGGAGGGTCAGCAGCGCGGACCCTCCGCCCGAGAAGAGGCAGAGGAGGAGGTCGGCTTCTCCGGCCGAACGGGTCAGCTCCAGCATGCGGCGGGCAGCTACGACCCCCTCCTCCGCGGGGAGGGGGTGGCCGCCTGGATAGAATGCGAGGCGCGGGGACCCGCCGCGGTGGGCAGGGGGTGGAGAGGGGACAATGACCATCCCTTGGGTGAGCCGGTCGCCAAGGGTCGCTTCCGCGCCATGGGCCATCTTGACGCCTGCTTTTCCCGCGCCGATCAGGAGCAGGCGTCGGACGCTCCGGAGATCGTAGGTGTCTCCGCCGATCCGTAGAACCGTTCCTTCCCTCTGAAGAAGAGAGCGGGTCCGTTTCTCCGGATCGACGGCTTGGAGGGCCACCTGGTAGAGGTTTCGGGCAGTTTCGTGAAGCGATATTGGGAACATTTCTTGCTTAATCTCGCTAACTATTTAAGAAATAACGATAAACTGATTCCCGGCCCTCTGGAACGGTTGCCTCCGCAGCTTTACATCTTCCAGAGGGTATGATATAGTAAGGCCAAACTTGGTGAAATTCTACATCCGAAGCACGAAATACTAAACATCTCAATTTGAAAGATTAACACGATTTCAGGTTTCGGATTTCGGATTTCGGATTTCGGATTTATTTCCGGCATGAGGTGGGCATGCTTCCAATCAGACGACTCCTCCTGGTCTTTCTTCTCCTCCTTCTGATCACGATTGGGACGTTCCTCTACCTCCGCCCGCCATCCCGCGGGGGAGCGGAGGAATCGCTGGCCCCGCTCCCCGCCCCGCAGGTGATGAAAGGGTTCCAGATCACCCAGGCGGAGTCCGGCGATGTCCGCTGGGATCTCGAGGCGCAGGAGGTGGAGATAGTCCCCGAGGGGAACCGCGCGCTCCTACGAAGACTTCGCATGGTCTTTGCTTTGCCGGACGGCAAACGTGTCACGGTCAAGGGCGCGGAGGGTTGGGTGGACCTGGCGACACGGGACGTGACCGTCCGGCAGCCCGAGGGGGAGACGATCCTGGTCTCCAACGAGGGCCATCGCCTGGAGACGCGCCAGCTCCACTGGCGGAATCAGGCGAGAACGATCACGACTGAGGGAGCGTTCCGGTTCAGCAGCCCCACCCTCGTGGTCGAGGGGCGGGGGATGGTGGTGTACCCGGACCTACAGCGGTTGGAGGTTATGCGGGATGTTAAGACGACCTGGCTCCCCTGATCCGGCGTCTCGCCGGCCAGGGCTAAGGGTCGGTTGCGTCCTTACGAAATTATGGGGCGCCTTCGGCCCTAAGCTGCGGTTCGCGTGCCTCCTTGCGGTGGGGGTCGCGTGGGCCGTCTGGTGGGGTGGGGCTGCGGCCGTGGGAGAGGCCGCCCGTGACCAGACGAAGGAAACGACACAAGCGTCGGAACCCGCGGAAGGGGCGGAGCAGCGGATCTCCAAGATCCTGGCGAAGGGGAACGTCCGGATTGTCCGGGGGGAGCAAACGGCCACGGCGCAGGAAGCCGTGTACCTTCGCGAGGAGGAGAAAATTATACTGACCGGAGACGCGAAGGTGTGGGAGGGGCCCAACATGGTCACCGGCCGGCAGATTACGCTCTTCCTGGACGAGGACGCGAGCCTGGTGGAGCAGGAGGTCAAGGTGATCTTCTACCCGAAAAAGCAGGAGGCCAAGGGAGCGGCGCCTCCCGGGAAACCGGCCCGGGAGAAGGGGCCGGTCGTCATCACGGCGGCCAAGATGCGGGCCGACCATCGCGATAAGACGGTCACGTTCGAGCAGGAGGTCGTCGTCCGCCGCGAGGAGACGACTCTCTATGCCGACCACGTGACAGTCTTCGACCTGTGAGCCCCGTACCGGACGATTTGCTCGTGGCTTATAGGATAGACATTTTCGGGATGTTCGCTAGCTTCTCGATGAGTTTGCACCCGCGGCTGCTTGGAGGTGCGGGGTGAGCGGCAACGGCGGCACCCATCAAGGACGGCCTGTCCTTACGGCCCGGAACCTGGTCAAGAGTTACCGCGACCGGAGGGTCGTGAATGACGTCTCCCTGGATCTGCGGGGAGGGGAGGTGGTGGGGCTGCTGGGTCCCAACGGCGCGGGGAAGACCACCGTGTTCAGCATCGTCGTGGGCCTGACGCGGCCGGACACGGGGGCCGTCCTCCTCAACGGCGAGGAGGTCACCGCGCTGCCGATGTACCGGCGCGCACGCCGTGGGATCGGATATCTCCCCCAGGAGCCTTCCATCTTCCGGAAACTCACGGTGGAGGAGAACCTTCGGGCCATCCTGGAGATCCAGGATCTCGAAGAGACGGAGCAGGAGGAGCGGCTCACCCATCTCCTCCGGGAGCTGGACATCAGGGCGCTGGCCTCGCAGAAGGGGTACGCCCTCTCGGGAGGGGAGCGGCGCCGGGTGGAGATCGCCAGGGCCCTGGTGACGAACCCGTCGTTTCTGCTGTTGGATGAGCCGTTCTCGGGGATCGATCCCATCACCGTCCTGGAGATCCAGCGCATCCTCTCCCGGCTGCGCGCGGAGGGGATCGGGATTCTTATTACCGATCACAACGTGCGGGACACGCTGAAGATCACAGACCGCGCCTACCTCATCAGCGGAGGGGTCATCATCGAGGCGGGGCCCCCAGCGGCGATCGCCGGCAGCGCGAAGGCCCGCCAGATCTATCTCGGCGAGGAATTTACGCTGTAAGCCCATGGAAACCCGTCTCGAACTCAGACAGCGCCAGCAGCTTGTGATGACGCCCCAACTCCAACTGGCGATCAAGCTCTTGCAGCTCAACCGCCTGGAGCTGGAGCAGACCCTGGAGCAGGAGGTTGCCGAGAACCCCGTGCTGGAGGACCTCTCCGTGGAAGGGGAAGGGGAGCAGAGCGCGGAGTCAGCTCAGGAGGAGGAGATCCCTCCCGTGGCGGATGCCGGAGAGGCCGAGGGGGCGCAGCCCGAGGACCTCAGGCTGGAAGGGTTTTCCGGCATCGAATCCCGCTGGGAGGAGTATTTCGAAGAGCGGGGGAGCGATGGGCTGGACCTCGGGTATACCGCGCAGGAGGACCCGGACCGCCCCACCTACGACCTGTTCCTCACCCGGCCCGCGTCACTTTCCGATCATCTACTTTGGCAACTCCGTCTCTCGGCCGCGCCTGACCACGCGCGACGGATCGGCGAATTCCTCATCGGCAACCTCGACGAGGACGGCTACCTCGCTTGCCGCCTTGAAGAGATCGCCCATGGACTGGGCGTCAAGCCGGAGGAGGTCCGCGAGGCGCTGGCCCTCATCCAGTCGTTCGATCCGCCCGGGGTAGGGGCGTGCGACCTGCGCGACTGCCTGCTCATCCAGGTCCGGCACCTGGGGCTCCAGGGGACCATCGTCCATCGGATTGTGGATGCGGCGCTGCCGCTCCTGGCCAAGCGCCGTTATGCGCAGATCGCCCGGAGCCTGGGCGTTTCCGTCGAGGAGTTGATGGCAGCGGTCCAGGTGATCCAGCGCCTGGAGCCTAAGCCCGGCCGCTCCTTCTCCGCGGAAGAACAAGTCTGCGTCACGCCGGACGCGTATGTGGTCAAGCGGGCCGGCGGCTACCAGGTCGTGCTCAACGACGACGGCATGCCCCGGCTGCGATTGAGCCCGTTCTACAAGCAGATGCTGCGGGAGCGGCGGGACATGCCCTCCGAGGCCCGGACGTACATCAAAGAGCGCTATCGTTCGGCCCTCTGGCTGATCAAGTGCATCGATCAGCGGAACAAGACGATCCTCCGCGTGGCGGAGAGCATCGTCAAGCACCAGGAGGCGTTCCTGGACGGAGGGATCGCCTATCTGCGGCCGCTCGTCCTCCGCGACGTCGCGGAGGTTGTCGGCTTGCACGAATCCACGGTGAGCCGGGTGACGAAGAACAAGTACATGCACACGCCCCAGGGGCTCTTCGAGTTCAAGTATTTCTTCAGCACGGGGTTGTCGGGGGCGAACGGCGAGGAGGTCTCTGCGGTGAGCGTCCGGGATATCCTGCGACGCCTTGTTGCCGAGGAGAGCCCTTCCGCGCCCTGGAACGATCAGCAGTTGGGGGATCTGCTCCGGGCGCGGGGGATTCGGATCGCCCGGAGGACCGTCGCCAAGTACCGGGAGGAGCTGCAAATCCCCCCCGCGCATCTGCGGAGAGCGCACTAAGCAAGTCAGGAGTGAAAAAGCAGGAGGTTGAGGCTGAGATTGAGGATTTCTTAACCTTAACCTTAACCTTAACCTTAACCTTAACCTGAGCCTGAAAACGTGAGACGTGTGACGCGATGCTGAAGATTGGGGAATATCTCACGGAAGCGCTGATCCTCGATGATCTGCAGGGGAAGGACAAGAAGGCCATCCTCCGGGAGTTCGCCCTGCTGCTGGCCACGGAGGGGAGGGTGCCGGACTCCGAGGCCCTCTATCAT
>JACRHK010000142.1 GCA_016217625.1 Nitrospirota bacterium | reverse complement strand
TTCCTTCCCCCCCTTGCCGTAGGCCGACAGAAAGCCGAGCTCCAGATTCACCTGCTGAGGCGAGAGGGCGAGCAGCTCGCTGACGCGCAGGCCGGTGGCGTACAGCAACTCCAGCATGGCCTTGTCCCGCAGGCCCAATGGGGTCGCCGTCGCAGGCTGTCGGAGCAGTTTCTCGACCTCCCCGGGTCCCAGCGCTTTGGGAAGCGGCCGTCCCCGCCGGGGCGTCTCCAGGTGGGCCGTCGGGTCGCGCCCCGACGTGACGTCGGGGTGCGAAAGGAGATAGCGGTGGAACTGTCGGAGCGCGGAGAGCCGTCGGGCGGCGCTCGAGGCGGACAGTCCCGCGGCCCGGAGATGGGCCAGGTAACGCAGCACCTGCCGCCGCTCGACGGCCGCCAGCGTGGAGCACCCGGCCTCCCTGAGGAACGCCAGGTAACGGCGGAGGTCCCGTCCATAAGCCGCCAGCGTATGGGGGGAGGCCCCGCGCTCCACCTGGAGATGCTGGAGGAAGAGGGTGAGTTGTTCGTCCATGTGAAGCAACCCCTTGTCCTTTCAAGGAAATTGTACCGGAGGGTCGGCCGGTTGGCAAGCTTTATCCTTGACAGATCGAGGGGGGTTTTTTACAATGCCATCAATGTTTAAGAAGGTGTTGATCGCCAATCGAGGAGAGATTGCGTCTCGAATTATCCGGGCGTGCAAGGAGTTGGACATCGCCACGGTGGCGATCTACTCTGAGGCCGACTCCACGACCCTCTACGTGAAGAAAGCCGATGAATCTTACCTGGTCGGGCCGGGTCCCGTCGAAGGGTACCTGAACCTCTACCGGATCATCGACCTCGCCACCCAAAAAGGGGTCGACGCCATTCACCCCGGTTACGGCTTCCTCGCCGAGAACCCCGAATTCGCCCGTGCCTGCCGGGACAGCGGGATCGTCTTCATCGGTCCGACGCCCGAGGCGATCCGGGACCTGGGAGACAAGGTCCGCGCCCGTCAGACGATGGAGTCCGTGGGGATTCCGGTGCTGCCCGGAAGCCCCGGGAGCCTGGAAACCCTGGAGGAGGCCGAAGCCTGGGCAACGGAGATCGGCTACCCCGTGATGCTCAAGGCGACCGCCGGGGGCGGGGGGCGGGGGTTGCGCGTCTGCCGGGACTCCGGCGAGATCCACAAAGCGTACGAGGCGGCCCGCCGGGAAGCCGCGGCGGCCTTCGGCCGCGGCGACCTTTTCGTGGAGAAGTATCTCGATGCGCCGCGTCACATCGAGTTCCAGATCCTGGCCGACCATTTCGGCCACAGCATCCACCTGGGAGAGCGGGACTGCTCGATCCAGCGCCGGCACCAGAAACTCCTGGAGATTGCCCCTTCGCCCGCGCTGGATGAGCGCCTCCGCCGGGAGATGGGGGAAATGGCCGTCCGGGCGGCCCGCGCGGCCCATTACACGAACGCGGGAACCGTGGAGTTCCTCCTCGATGGGGCCGGCCGGTATTACTTTATGGAAATGAACACCCGCATCCAGGTCGAACACCCGGTGACGGAAGAGGTGACGGGGGTGGACATCGTCCAGGAGATGATCCGGATTGCCGCGGGACAGCCGCTGGGGATCCGGCAGGAGGACGTGCAGATCCGGGGATACGCCATGGAGTGCCGGATCAACGCCGAGGATCCCCGGAACGACTTCCTCCCGACGCCGGGACGGATCACGGCCTACTATTCCCCCGGGGGCATCGGCGTCCGGATCGACGGCAACATCTATCGCGGCTACACGGTGCCGCCTTACTATGACTCGATGCTCGCCAAGCTCACCGTCCGGGGGCGGACCTGGGAGGAGACGGTGCGGCGGATGGAGCGGTCGCTGGATGAGTTCATCATCCGGGGGGTGAAGACGACCATCCCGTTCCACCGCCAGATCATGCGGGACCCCGCGTTCCGCCGGGGCGAGTTCACCACCCACTTCGTGGAGGATCGGATCGAAGAGCTCACCTATCCCGAGACGCGCGATCCCCTCGACGTGGTCCTGGCCGTGTCCGCCGCCCTCGCGGCGCATTCGGGGGTTTAGGGAAGCAGCCGCAGGCTTTAGCCTGCGGAGTCAGGAGTCAGGAAGACACGTTGCACGTTCCACGCTTCACGTTACACGTTAATATCTCAAACGTGCGACGTGAGACGTGCGACGTGAAACGCGAGACGTGAGGCGTGCGACGATTAACCGAGGAACCATGACGCCCAAGGCAAAGAAGAAGCTGCTCATCACCGACCTCACGCTGCGGGACGCGCACCAGTGCCTCCTGGCCACGCGCCTGCGGACGGAGGACATGCTCCCCATCGCCCCGAAGCTGGATCAGGTCGGCTTCTGGGCCCTGGAGGTCTGGGGCGGGGCCACGTTCGACACGGGTCTCCGCTTCCTCAAGGAAGACCCGTGGGAGCGGCTCCGCGCGCTGCGGAAGGCGATGCCCCAGACGCCCTTCCTGATGCTTCTCCGGGGGCAGAACCTGGTCGGGTACCGCCACTACGCCGACGATGTCGTCGAGCGGTTCGTGGAGCGGGCCGTCGCCAACGGCATCAACATCCTCCGGATCTTCGACGCCCTCAACGACCTCCGGAATCTCAAGACCGCCGTCAAGGCGACGATCAAATGCGGAGGGAAGGTGGAGGCCGCCTTCTGCTACACCCTGAGCCCGGTCCATACCCACGCGGGGTTCGTGGACCTGGCCAAGCGGCTGGAGGACATGGGGGCCGACGCGATCTGCATCAAGGACATGGCCGGGCTCCTCGCCCCCTACGCGGCCTACGACCTCGTGGGCCAGCTCAAGAAGGCCGTTCGGGCGCCCCTCCACCTGCACAGCCACGACACGGCCGGGATGGCGGTCGCTACGCACCTGAAAGCCGTCGAAGCCGGGGTGGATATCGTGGACGCGGCCGTCTCCTCGCTCTCGGGCGGCGCCTCGCATCCCCCCGTGGAGGTCCTGGTGAGCACGCTCCAGGGGACGAAGCACGACCCGGAGCTGGACTTGGGGCTGCTCACGGAAATCGCCGACTACTTCCGCGAGGTTCGCAAGAAGTACCGGGAGCATGAGAGCGACTACACGGGGGTGGACCCGCGGGTTCTGCTTTTCCAGGTGCCGGGCGGGATGATCTCCAACCTCGCCTCCCAGCTCAAGGAGCAGCAGGCGCTCCAGCGGATGGACGAGGTTCTCCAGGAGGTGCCGCGGGTGCGGGCGGAGTTCGGCTATCCGCCCCTCGTGACGCCCACGAGCCAGATCGTGGGGACGCAGGCGACGCTGAATGTCCTCACGGGGGATCGCTACAAAGTCATCACGACCGAGACGCGGAATTACCTGACCGGCCTCTACGGGAAACCCCCCGCTCCCATCGACCCCGAGGTGCGGCAACGGGCCGTGGGGGAGGAGAAGATCGTCGAGCGCCGGCCGGCGGACCTCCTGGGCCAGGAGATCCCAAAGGCCCGGAAGGAGGCGGGCGAGCCGATCCGGAGCATGGAAGACCTCCTCTCCTACATCCTGTTCCCCAAGCCGGCCCAGGAGTTCTTTGAGCTCAGGGAGAAGGGGGCGCTGAAGGAGGAGACGCCGCCGGCCGGGGCGTCGGAGCCTCAGGCGAAGGAAATCCCGCCGGTCCCGCTTCTCGCCTCCACCGAATTTAACGTGTTTGTCCACGGCGAGACGTTCCGGGTCAAGATCGGCGGGGCGGGCCATCTCGTGGACGGCAAGCGTCCCTATTTCATCTACCTGGACGATCACCTGGAGGAAGTGCTGGTCGAGTCGTTGACCGAGGTGGTGCCCAGCACGGCGGGCCGGATCGACCAGAGCGTCGGCGGACGCTCCCGCCGCCCCAAGGCGCAGGATCCGGGCGATGTCACCACGGCGATGCCGGGCACTGTCGTGAAGGTCAAGGTGGAGGTCGGACAAAGAGTCGCGGCGGGCGACACGGTCCTCAGCGTCGAGGCGATGAAGATGGAGAACGAGGTCCACACGCCCATCGACGGCGTTGTGAAGGCGATCTACGTGAGCGAGGGGGACAAGGTGAATCCGGACGAAGTGCTGGTGGAGGTGAGATGAAGTCCGAAGTCCGAGGTCCGCAGTCAGAAGTCCGAAGTCCACACTTGGACATTGGACATTGGACATCGGACATTGCAGGCCGGAGGCCGCGGAGTGTTTGATCTCGCAGAGACGATCCGCCATGTGGCCCTGCTCGCCATCCCGATCCTGGCGGCCGTCACGTTCCACGAGTACGCCCACGCCTGGACGGCGAACCGCCTGGGAGACGCGACGGCCCGCTTGCAGGGGCGTCTGACGCTCCATCCGCTCAAGCACCTCGATCCCATCGGGACGTTGGTGTTCATCTTCACCGGGATGATCGGCTGGGCCAAACCGGTGCCGGTGAACCCGCGCTACTTCCAGTATCCCCGCCAGGACATGCTGTGGGTGGCCCTCGCGGGGCCCGGCGCGAATTTAGTGTTGGCCGTCCTCAGCGCGATGCTTTATCATCTGCTGGTTTCTATGGGAATCGCGCCCTCGGAAGGACTGGCGGTCCTTGGTCCCATCACCAAAATGCTGAAGATCAGCGTGATCCTCAACCTCGCCTTCGCGTTCTTCAACATCCTCCCCGTCCCGCCCCTGGACGGCAGCCGGGTTCTGAGCGGCCTGCTCAACGCCCGGCAGGCCGCCGTGTATGAGCGGATCGAGCCCTACGGGTTCCTGCTCCTGCTCGTCCTCGTTTTCTCGAACGTGACGGGGGTGATCCTCTTCCCCCTGGTCAACGGGATCGGCCGCCTCCTGCTGGGGTTCTAAGCCGTGCCCTCAACGAAAAAGCGGGTCTTGAGCGGGATGCGTCCCACCGGGAAGCTCCACCTGGGGAACCTGGCCGGGGCGCTGGAGAACTGGAAGCGGCTGCAGGACGAGTGCGACTGCTATTATTTCGTCGCCGACTGGCATGCCCTGTCCACCGAATATGCCGACCCCTCGGGCGTGCGGGAGGCGATGCGGGAGATGGTGGCCGATTGGCTCGCCGCCGGGATCGACCCGGCGCGCTGCACGATCTTCGTCCAGTCCCGCATTTTGGAGCATGCCGAGCTGTATCTCCTCCTGGGGATGATTACCCCGCTCGGTTGGCTCGAGCGCGTGCCGACGTATAAAGAGCAGCAGCAGGAGATGGAGGGGCGCGACCTGGCCACGTACGGGTTCCGGGGATACCCGCTCCTGCAGGCGGCCGACATCCT
>JACRHK010000144.1 GCA_016217625.1 Nitrospirota bacterium | reverse complement strand
GGTCGTGACGGTCGCGTGGCGCAGGCTCGCATACCCCTCCTTCGCCCACCGGCTCTGCGCGAAGTTCGGGAAACTCCCACGCTCCCGGCCGAGCGCGATGGAACGGGCATGGGCCTCTTTCTGGATGAACGCCATCACCTCCTCCCCCACGCGGATCGCTTCCTCCGAGTCATAAGGGAGATCGAGCTGCAGGAGTAGATCGGCAAACCCCATCACGCCCAGGCCGATCTTCCGGTTGGCCTTCGTGATCTCCTCAATCTGGGGCAGGGGGTACTGGTTGGCGTCGATGACATTGTCCAGGAATTGCACTCCAAGACAGACTGTCTCCCGGAGTTTCTCCCAGTCGATCCGGCCCTCCCGGACCATCCGGGCCAAGTTTAAGGATCCCAGGTTGCAGCTCTCGTAGGGAAGCAACGGCATCTCCCCGCATGGGTTTGTTGCTTCCATCACACCCAGCGCCTGTTTAGGGTTGTCCCGGTTGATGGCGTCGAGGAAGAGGACGCCCGGATCGCCCCCCTGCCAGGCCATGCGGGCGATCTCCTCCCAGACCTTCGCGGACGAGAGCTTCCCCGTTTCCTTCCCCGTCCGGGGGTTGATCAGCGGATACTCTTTCCCCCCCTCGACGGCCTGCATGAAGGCGTCCGATACCGCCACGGAGAGGTTGAAATTCGTGAGGATCCCCGCCTCCCCCTTCGCCCGGATGAACGCGAGGATGTCGGGATGGTCCACCCGGAGGATTCCCATGTTCGCCCCCCGCCGCCGCCCTCCCTGCTTGATGACCTCCGTCGCCGTATCGAATATCCGCATGAACGAGACCGGGCCCGAGGCCACCCCGCCGGTCCCCCGGACCTTGTCGCCGGCCGGGCGCAAGCGGGAGAACGAAAAACCGCACCCCCCGCCCGACTGGTGGATGAGGGCCATGGCGCTCACCGCCTCGAAGATCTCGCGCATGCTGTCGCCCACGGGGATGACGAAGCAGGCTGCGAGCTGGCCGAGCGCGGTGCCGGCGTTCATGAGCGTGGGAGAGTTGGGGAGGAACTCCAACGAAGCCATCAGCCGGAAGTAGCGGGCCTCTTGCTCCTGCCGTGAAAGGCGGGGATTGTGGGCAAGGTCCACGGCCGCGATCGTCTGCGCGACCCGCGTGAACATCGCTTCCGGCGTCTCCACCACCTGGCCGAGAGTGTCCTTGGCCAGGTAACGTCGCTTGAGCACCTCCAGGGCGTTCGGGGACAGGAACAGGTCAACGGAAGGGGACGGCGCGGCTGTGGAAGGAGGAAGTTTCGGGTCCTTGGGAGACCCCATGGTTACCTCCCCAGGAGCACCTCGACCAGATAAGAAAAGAGGCCTCCCGCCGCGACAAACGCGATGTTGGCGTGCCGGGAATTCTTGTGCGTCTCGGGGATGAGGTCGGAGGCCGCCACGTACAGGAACGAGCCGGCCCCCACCGCGAGCAGGGCCCCGTAAAGGGGCGTGGCCCCACGAGGCTCTACGGCCCCCGCAAGCGCGTCGATCGTTCCCGGCAAGAACCAGAGGGCCAGGAGCGTTCCTACCGGCGTGGCCAGGGCGACGACCGTCGAATACAGGATCGCGTCCCGCCGACCGAAACCGGCATGCCGCAGGATCGTCATGAGGCTCATCCCCACCGGCAACTGGTGCAGGAACACGGCCAGCGCAGTCGCCAGGCCGATGGAGAACCCCACGCGAAACCCGATGCCGATAATCACCCCATCCAGCAGCGAGTGGAGGCCGATGCCCCAGAAGGCCAGCCATCCCATGGGGTGTTGAGGGCAGTCCCCCTCCTGGCAGGCATGGATCATGAGCAAATGCTCCAACGCGTAGAAGAGGAGGAACGTCAGGAGGGTGTACAGGAGGGCGCGGGGGTTCTGCGCCTGGGCTTCGGGGAGCAGGTGGAGAAACGCCACGGCCAGGAGCATCCCCGCCGCGAAGCTGATAAAGAAGACGGCGCGGGCGGACACCCATTTCTCCCATTTCAGCACCAGGCCGATCCCCATCAACGTGGCGGAGCCGGCCACCGCGCCGTAGCCCACCACCTCCATGACCCCTGTCAACATCGTATCTGCCCCGTCAGATCACTACAGTCGATAGCGGATAGTGAAGCTCCCCGCCCAACCCGCCTGAGGCGGGGTGGGGATTCACTGTTCAAATCCCCCCTCGCCCCGTAAAGGGGCGTGGCCCCACGGGGCTCTACGGCCCCCCCTTTCTAAAGGGGGGATGGGGGGATTATGCTGTTCACTGCTCACTATTCACTTCCCATGGTGCGGGCCTCGCGCAGGACCAGCCGGTTGAAATCCCGCAGCGCCCGCTGGAGGTCCTCCATTGAGATGGCCCCGATCTCCACGAGGGCCTCGCCGAAGTAGAGGTGGTGCCGCTCCTGCTCCTTGAGCACGGCGGCCACCTGCTCACGCGCGAGGAACCCCTCCGCAATCGCGATCTCGCCGAAGAGCGCATAGCCCTCTTCCTGCCGGCTCAACACCTGGTCTACCTGCTCCGGGGTCATATAGCCCAGGCTTACCGCGATCCGGCCGAACGGCCGGTTCCGCTTCCGCTGGAGACTGCTGGCGAGGTCGACGTCGCGCGGGGTCACCTTCCCCTGCTGAAGCAGGTACTGCCCGAAGAGGAGGCGCTTGGTCATGAGTGAGCGAGAAATAAGGGTCCCATTGACTATTGACCCATTGACCTATTGACTCATTGACTCATTCCCTTACGGATACAGCCCTCGCACGCGCATGGCCTCGGCGATCCGCCGGACCCCCTTCATCAACGCCGCCATGCGGAGCGTCACCTTCTCTTCAGAGGACATGGTCCACACCCCCTCGAAGGCGCGGGAGAGCAGGGTCTTAAGCCGCCCGACAATCTCCTCCTCCGTCCAGAAGTAATACTGGAGGTCCTGGACCCATTCAAAGTAGGAGACGACCACGCCTCCCGAGTTGGCCAGGATGTCGGGAATCACGCGGATGCCCCGATCTTCCAGGATGCGATCCGCCTCGATCGTCGTCGGACCGTTGGCTCCCTCCACGATCAACCGGCACCGCAGGCGGGGCGCGTTGCGCTCGGTGACCTGGTTCTCAATCGCCGCAGGGATCAGCGCCTCGCAGGGCAGCTCCAGCAGCTCGGCATTGGTAATCGCATCCCCCTCCGGATAGCCTTTGAATGTCCCCTCCTGCTCCGCATGCCGGAGCAGCGTCTCAATCGCCAGGCCCCGTTCGTTGTGGATCCCCTCGCGGGAGTTGCTCACGGCAATGACCCGGCACCCTTCCCGGGCCAGATACTTCGCCGCCGTACCCCCGACGTTCCCGAACCCCTGGATGGCCACCCGCATCCCCGAAGGGCGAAGCCCGTGCCGCGCGGCCGTCTGGAGCGCCACGTGGGCCACCCCCATCCCCGTCGCCTCCCGCCGCCCCAGCGTCCCGCCGATGGCGATGGGCTTCCCCGTCACGATCCCGGGCACGGCGTACCCCTTCTGCATCGAGTAGGTATCCATCATCCAGGCCATCGTTTGCTCGTTGGTCGCCACGTCGGGAGCGGGGATGTCCACCTCCGGCCCGATCATCAGAAGGATCTCGGAGGTATAGCGCCGTGTGAGGCGTTGGTTCTCCGCGCGGGAGAGTGTCTTGGAGTCACAGCGCACGCCCCCCTTGGCTCCCCCGAACGGAAGCCCCATGAGGGCGCACTTCCAGGACATCAACATCGCCAGGGCCGTGATCTCGCCCAGGTGGACGTCGGGGTGGTAGCGGATCCCCCCCTTGGAGGGACCCAGCGTGGTGTCGTGTTGCACCCGGTAGCCGGTGAAGACCTCGACGCGCCCGTCGTCCATTCGGACGGGCAGCGTGACGACGAGGGAACGCTTCGGATGGCGGAGGCGGCCGCTCAGGTTCGGATCGAGGCGGAGCCGCTCCGCCGCCTCGTCGAACTGGCGGACCACCATCTCATACATCGGGCTCTGGTATTCCATCCCGCCCGCTCCCGACTGCCTACTGCTTACTGCCTACCGCCTACTCCCTACTCTTTCGGGGCCTCTTTCGGCTTCTCCTCCTTCTTGGGCGTCACGTCGATCTCCGTGGGCTCCGAGACCCCCTTCTTGAAGTTCTTGATCGCCCGGCCGAGTCCCTCGCCGATCTGGGGCAACCGGGAAGCCCCGAAGATGATGATCACGATGAGGAGAATGACCAGCAGTTCCGGCATGCCGAGTCCAAACATCGTCAGCTCCTTCCCGAGACGGCCCGCTCCTGGACGCGGGCCAGATCCTCCTGGGTATTGAGGTTGATGAAGACCTTCCCCTCCGGGTCGAACCGGAGCCACTCCGTCTCTTCAATATATCGCACCCGCGCCGCCGGCAGCAGCGCCTGCGGCGTCTGGATTCCCTTGTCCAACAACTCGCGCATCTGGGGCAGCAGGCTCTTGGAGTACAGGGCATGCAGGGGCTCCACCCGTCCTCCCCGCCGAGGGATCACCACATCATGCCCCTCCGTCAGCTCGATCATCCTCCGGATGAAGGCCTCATCCAGGAACGGCATATCGCAGGCCACGACCATTCCGAAAGGAGCCTCCACCGCGGAGAGCCCGGAGTAGATCCCCGTCAGCGGCCCCCGCTGCTTGAGGAGATCCTCGACCAGACGGACGCCGAACCGGCGGTACGGGTCGGGGGTGCGCGCCACGAGGATCACCTCGGAGAAGAGGCGCCGGAAGACCTCCAGCGTGCGCGCGATGAGGGGTTTTCCTTCAATCTCGACGAACGCCTTCAAGACCGGCATCCGCCGGTTCTCCCCTCCGGCTAAAATGATCCCCGCGCATTCCATCTCCGGCCCTCAAAAGGTACTGTACGCCATGCGGATTCGGAAGTCAACCGGGGTTTAGGCGCCGGGGCGGTCCCAGGCTCTCGCTGGCCGCATAGTCGCATCCATAAAAGGCCGCGTCGATCCTACCCCTCGCCGTCAAGGCCGATGGCCAGCTGAGACAGTGTATTCCCCG
>JACRHK010000149.1 GCA_016217625.1 Nitrospirota bacterium | reverse complement strand
TTGCTCCTCGTCCACAGCACACCTTCGTGTGGACTAAGGTAGGGCGGGGCGCCGTCCCCGCCTATCATGATAGAGGCAGGCGCAGTGGCCTGCCCCGATAGAAGCGAGGCTTCCCACGGGGCCTGCCCTACGGGAAATAAAACCGATTCCCTTGAGCCTCCCGCCTCCACCCTCAAGCCCCCTTCGGCCAACATCCCCCCGACCAGAAGCGCCAACGCGGGGAACATCGGAAGCAGATAATGAGGCTGCTTACCGGAAAGCAGATTGAAGAAGAGGAAGACGCCTCCCACCCAGACCAACAGAAAGCGGAGGCCTGCTTCTTGTCGCTTGCGCCAGGCCCACAGGAGGGCGAGAGGGAGAAAAAAGATCCAGGGGAGGAAGCTCAGGGGGAAAACGGCGAAATAGAAGTACCAGGGACTGGTATGGCTCTGGAAAGTCCCGGGCTCGGGATTCCAGGTCTGGGCAATCCGGGCGGCCTGCTGTTTCCAAAGGACCAGCTCGGCATACTCGGATCCGCCTTTGACGAGGGCCGGCACCAGCCAGAGACCCACCAGGACCAGCACAAGGGGGATCCCCCATAGCGGGTGGATCGCTCGCCAACCGTGCGCTTTCTCCATCCAGAAAGCAAACGCGAGGACCACTATGACGGGAAGGACGAACCCCACCGGCCCCTTCGTCAGGACGGCCAGGGCCAGCGCCACGTAGAAAAGGAAGAGCCATCTTCCTGAGTGCTGAGCGCTGAGTGCTGAGTGCTGAGTGCTTACATACGCATACAAGGCCAGCGTCGTCCAGCAGGTCAGGAGCATATCCAGGAGGCCGATCTGGGCGAGGGCGAGGAAGAGGAAAGAAGTAAGCAGCGCGAGCGCGCCCAGGAAGGCGGCCTCCGGAGAAAACATCCGCCTCCCCAGGGCATAGGTCAGGAGCAGCGTCGCCAACGCGGCCAGTCCTGCAATCAGGCGCGAAGCGATCTCCCCCCACCCCAGGAACGCGCTCAGGAGGGCCGTGAGCCAGAAAAAGAGCGGCGGTTTTTCGCCGTAGACGGCGCCGTTGAGGTGGGGGAGGAAATATTCTCCCGTGGCCGCCATCTCGCGGGCGACCTCGGCGAATCGGATCTCATCCGGCGGCCAGAGGTCGCGGGCCCACAGCCCCGGCAGGACGACAATCGCCCAGCACAGGACAATGAGAACTGGCTTAATCCAGGGCTTCTGCACGCTGCCGCCGGATGAGGACCAGGTTCCGGATATAGATGAGGCTCCCCATCGACTGCCCCGCGATGAAGACCGGGTCCACCCGGTGGATCGCGTAGGCCAGGAGGATCGCGCTCCCTCCCAGGCTGAAATACCAGAAGGCCACGGGAATGACGCTCGCCTTCCGTCTTTCAGAGGCGATCCACTGGATCAGGAAACGCATGAAGAAGAGGAACTGCCCCCCGAAGCCGATGACGATCCACCAATCCTCCCAACGCATCCTCTTTCCTCCTTGCCCCGCCGGGCGGACGATTAGATGCCGCAAAGGTCGGGCGCCCCGATCGGACCGGGGGTCGGCATCAACAACAGGTATTCTCCTTCCCGCCGCAGGACGGTCATCTCCCCCCCTGCCCCAACCAGCTCCGGCAGGAGGTCCGACCGGGTGATGAGGAGCGTCCTGCCGGACTCCGCCAGAAAGGGAGCGATCGCTTGCGCCTCCCCCCGTTGGAGCGGGACAACGTGGTGACGGCTGTAGAAGACCAGGCTGGGCCGGAAGACGCCGTAGGCCACCAGACGGTCTTCCGGATTCAGGCGCTCCCCCGCCTCCGCCGCCACCGCGCGGAGCGGCGCCAGGAAAAGCCGATCCACGGGCGGGAGCGCGACCGTCACGAGGAGGAGCGTTGCGGCGATCGTCGTCCCGGCCAGGAGGGCGAAGGCCGCGCGGAGGCTGCGAAGCCCCGCCAGCGCGGCCGCCAGGGGACCGGCCGCCAGGACGAGACCCAGCCAGCGGTAGCCGTCGCCCAACGCCTGCAACTCGAACCCCGGCGCCTCCTTCCGGATCGACGCCTCCCATGGTCCCGCGAAGGAGGGGAGGGCCAGCAAAGCCCCGCCCGCGGCCACCCCCAGGACCGCCGCCGTCCACAGCCCCCCTGTCAGGCGCATCCGACCCGACAAGGCCCGGTCCCAATGGAGGGCCGTCAGGATCGCCGCGGCCGGGACGAGGGGGAACAGGTAGTGGGGCAGGCGCGTGCTGGAAGAGGAGAAAAAGAGGAAAACGACCCCCACCCAGACCAGGCAGAGACGGAAGAGACGGATCTCTCCCGGCGGCCGCCCGGACGCCTCGGGAAGACGCCATCCGCGCCAGAGGGCCGCAGGCAGCATCCCGGACCAGGGGAAGAACCCGACAAAAAGAACGGGGAGGTAGAACCAGAAGGGACCGCCGTGCCCGCCAATCACGGAGGCGTAGCGGTAGAGGGTGTGGTAGGAAGCGGCATCCAGATAGGCCTCGCCGTGCAGGAGGAACATGGCCGCGAACCAGGGCGCCGCCACCAGAAGAAAGAGGCCGGCGCCCGCCAGGGGATGCCCTTCCCGCAGGAAGCGCCGGGTCTGTCCGGTCCAGAGGAGGAACCCCAGCAAGACCAGGGCGGGGATGACGAGACCCACCGGCCCCTTGGCCAGAAAGGCCAGGGCCAGGGCCACATAGACCCCCCACCACCACGACCGCTTCCCCTCGGAGAGAGCCAGGAAAGCGGCGAACATCCCGGCCGTGAGGAAGAAGACCAGGACCATGTCGGTGATGGCGGCCCGGGCGAGGAGGACGGTCATCAGGCTGGTGGCGAAGATGGTCGCGCCGACAAACCCCGCCCGGGGGGAATGAACCCGCCGGAGAAACCCGTACAGGAGCAGGGTCAACGCGGCGCCGAAGACCGCGGCAGGGAGCCGGGCGCCCGGGGCATCGGCCCCCCAGACCAGCATCGAAGGGGCCATGAGATAGTAGATGAGGATCGGCTTGTCGAACCGGAGGTGGCCGTTGAAGCGCGGCGTCAGCCAGTCGCCGCTCACGAGCATTTCCCGAGTGGCCTCGGCAAAGGTCGCTTCATCGCGGTCAGTGAGGCCGGGTGTCCCCAACGCAAAGAAGAAGAGCATCCCGCAGAGGATGAGCAGCGCAGGGATTGCAAACTTATCTTTCCCCATCGCCCACCTGCCGTCTCACAAAGACCCAGTACTCCAGCAGGAACGTCCCGACGAAGACTGGAGCCACCCACCTGAATTCCGGGATCAGGAGAAACCCGATACCCGTCAGCGCGCCGCCTGCCGCCCAAACCCTCTGTTGCGTGGAATGCGGATCGGAAGTCCAAGTTTCGCTCTGATGGAATAACCAGAACCCCAGTATCCCACCAACGACCACGAGACCCAAACCCACACCCTCAAACCAAACCGTGAGAGACAACGCCGGCCCCCGGAACGCTCCCAGCAGCAGAATGATGAGCAGGAGACTCCAAGCCGCCGCTCCCCGGGCCCGGCTGATCGCCCAGGCGATTCCAGAGCGGAAAGAAGACGGCCGTCGCAGCCCTTCAGGAAAGCCGACGGCCACCAGCCATCCCACGCAAGAGCCCAGGATCGCGCCACCCATGACATCCGAAGGAAAATGCGACCCCACCGCCACGCGGGACAGGGAGATCGCGCCGGCCGACGCCCACAGGGGCCAACGCCAGGCCGGAAACATCCGACCCCACAGCACGGCCAAGGCGAAGCTGGTGCTCGTGTGGCCCGAGGGAAAGCTATCCAACCCGTCGGCCAAGGAAGGACCGAAATGCGCGACCCCCTGCATCCAGAGGCGGGGACGGGGAACCCCCAGGAGGTGTTTCAGGACTTCAACCGCGAGGCCGGCTCCGAGGAAGGCTGCCAGGCCGAGGAGGCCGGCCCGGCGAAGCGGTTCCCGCTTCAAGGCCCAGCCCGTTCCGAAGAGCAACAGCGTCGCCAATGCCTGCCAGGCGCCATTCCCCGCGTGAGTGATCCAAAGGAGGGGGGGCGGCACCGGGTCCAGTCCTCTGCGGACTGCCATCACCCAGGGATCAGCCGCCAGGCTGAGCGCCAGGGATACGAAAATCGCAGCCGCTACCCAAGACGTCTGCCTGGTGAAAACCATCGCCATCCCGTTCATCTCATGCCTCTTCATTGACCCGATAGGAAAGCCAGCGTTTCTTCATCCACCGGACGGCCAGCAGATCCAGGAACGGGCCGAAGATCCGTCCAAGGTTCGTGTACTTGGAGGTCCCGGCCCGGCGCGGATGATGCGAGACCGGCGCCTCGACGACCCGGAACCCCCGCATCTTCACGAGCGTCGGCAGGAAGCGGTGCATCCCTTTGTAAAGCGTCAGCCCCTCCAGGCACTCGCGCCGGAACGCCTTGAGCGAGCAGCCGGTATCGTGAATCTCCTCTCCGGTCGCCCGGTTGCGGACGGCATTGGCGATCCGCGACCCGATCCGCTTGCTCCAGGAGTCGCGCCGCTCCCTGCGCCAGCCGCAGACAGCATCGTATTCGCCGATCCGGTCCAGCAGAAGCGGAATGTCGCCGGGATCATTCTGCAGATCGGCGTCCAGCGTGACGACCACCGCTCCGCGCGCCGCCTTGAACCCCGCATCAAAAACCGCCGTCTGGCCGTAGTTGCGGTCGAAGCGCAGGACGCGGAGGCGGCGATCCTCGCTGCGTAGCTCCCGAAGCAGCTCTCCGCTGCCGTCCGTGCTTCCGTCGTCCACAAACACGACCTCATACGAACGTCCCAACGGGTCGAGGGCCTTGCGAATCGCGTCGCAAAGCGGCCTGAGGTTCTCCACCTCGTTGTACACGGGGATGACGAGGGAAAGTTCAACAGTGTCCGAGGTCCGAGGTCCGAGGTCCGAGGTCTGGCCTTGGATGTTGAGTTTTAAACTTTGGACTTTAGACTTCGGACTTTGGACTTCGGACACTGTATTACACCTTCCCCAATTCCACGCCGGAGGGATCGACCCGGAGGGAGCCGAACGCGATCTGCGAGACTTCCTCAAGGCGAGGCAGGGGGGTTACCACCCGGAGACGGCCCGCGCGAAAATCGATCGCCTGGAGGATCCCCAGGCCCAGGGTGAACTGCCGGCGGTCGTTGAGCCCCAGCAGGAGGGACTGGAGGTCCGTCCGCTCCACCACCAGGACTTCCCGGACACCGAACTCTTCTTTCACCGAGAAGATCCGGTCGCGCCCGCATCCCCCCTCCACGACGAGGAAAAGGATGTCCGGGCTACGCTCGCCGTAGATGACGATGGCGTCCAACATCCGGGAGAGGCGGTTGAGCTCGCGGAAGTCCATCCGGCTACCCGTGCCCAACGGCAAGCCGTAGATGCCGATTCGATCCAGGGGGATCTCCCGACTCTCCGCCCCCCGGAAGTATTCCCGGAAGCGGCGCTGCCGGAAGGCCTGCCGTTGCTCCCGCGAGTGGCGGAGGGCCTGATCGGAGACGGGGAGACGGACGACGCGCACCCCCGACCGCTCGTGCGGAAGCAGCAAGTGCTCGATCTCCCCTCCGCGCTGGAGCGCCACCAGACAGTCGGGCCGCAGCAGCCGGATCTTCTGGAACTTCAGCTCCCGGGCCGCGCCGCCGTAGACCAGGCCGGAGGTATCCACCAGGAGCACGTCACAACCCGACTGACGCGCCTCCTCCACCAGGCGCCAGACGCCGACCGTCGTGGCCAGCAGATGCCCTTCGGGCGAGGTGGCCCCGATGAAGTCCATCCGCTGCGGAGGGATCTCATACAGAGGGACGGATGGGGAGGAACCGGAAAAGATTGCCAAGCTGAGCGTGGCGGGAGGTCCGATAGTGGACTGGCCCAGGTCCGCGTCCAAGTACGCGACCCGGAGGCCTTGGTCGCACAGAGTCTGCAAGAGGGCACTGCAGAGCGTCGTCTTGCCCGTATCCGTCGCCCCAAGGACACACACCGTCCCCCTGGCCGTTTCCAGCTCGCGGGCGAAGGCCTGCCATTCCGCGGGGTGGCGGTGCAACACCTGTGCCGCCTTGGTTGTGTCAGTCATTTTGTGTCAGTCATCGATGCAGCCAATGCCCGTAACCATACCTGTGACAGGAAATCCGAAATCCTAAGCACGAAATACGAAACAAGTTCCAATGTCCGAAATTCAAAACTTTGAAATTGGAATTTCGAATTTGTTTAGGATTTCGATGTTCGGATTTAGGATTTCACAGGT
>JACRHK010000143.1 GCA_016217625.1 Nitrospirota bacterium | reverse complement strand
GCCCGCTTCCCGATGGCGCCCAGAGCCGAGGCGCCGCCCCACCCCTGCTCCCGCTCGGCGGCGAGGAAGAAGATCGTTCCTTTGCCGGGGGACGGAGCTTCCTCGATGGCGATCCGGGCTTCCAGGCCTTTCGCGCGAAGCACCGCCAGCGCCCGATCCCGCTGGCGCTCGGCGATGGAGCGGGGAAGGTTAGCCGCGGCGGAGACCCCGAAGATCCGTTTCACCTCGCCCCCCTGCTCCCAGTTCAACGGGGCGATTGCCGTTGTCGGTTGTATCCGCACTGCGACCTCGCCGCCCCCCTGCGGGTACCAGCCCCAGCGCCTGATCTCCAGCGTCGCGTGAATCCCCAGACGGGCAAGCAGGGGGAAGAAGACCTCCCGGAGATAGTGGGCGGGCGGGGACCAGGGGACGTGCGTCCCGCCCAGGACCGTGATCTGCGACGAAGTGGATTCCCCCCCCACCCTTCTCCTCCCTCCCCCACCAGGGGGGAGGGGAAAAGGAGCCTGGCGATCAGAGGCGAGGGCGAGCGGGAGGAGAAGCGTCTGCAGCACCAGGGTCACGGAGCCGGCGCTCCCCCGGGTTTCGGCCACGTCGAAGCGGTACTCCCCGGGCCGGACGGGGCCGGGCTCGAACGTGAGCTGGGTTGATCCCAAGACCTCTCCGGTAACGCGTGCCGCCGTCACGGTCTGGGCGGCGCGGACGCACGTGAGGTGCTGGGGTTGCAGTCCCGGCTTGGGCCTTCCCTTTCGGATGTTGTAGAGGGTGAACGGTTGTCCGGTTACGCAGGAAAGCGCAAGGGCCGTCCGGAGGATCTGGCCCCCTCCCTCGCCGTAGCTGCCGTCAATCCGCAACATCTCTTTGACGTTTCCTCAGAAAATGCGTACAATAGGTGCATTTGCAGGTAACGGATTCTACGTTACCGCGTTCAGGTCCCGAAGTGCAAGTCTTGCTCTGAATCTCTGTGAGATAGAGAGATCAAGAGATCGAGAGATCTAGAGATCAAGTCGAACCGGGCAATTCCCGAAATTCCCCTCACCCCTTCCCTCTCCCCTCCGGGGAGAGGGGGATAAGGGTCGGTAACGACGACAGGGACGGCGCGCGTTTCTCTCCCCCTCCAGGGAAAGGGGGATACGGAGAGTTCCAAACCAAGGAGGCTGTGTGAGCAACGCAGCGCGGAAGCTGGCTGCACACGAACTCCGGACGTCTTGCCGGCCGGAGGAGTTCCCCTTCGAGACGACGGCCGACCTGCCGCCGTGGGACGAGGTGATCGGCCAGGATCGCGCGGTGCGGGCGATCCAGTTCGGCCTGGGGATGCCGAACCAGGGGTACAACCTCTACATCTCCGGCGTGCCAGGGACGGGGAAGAACACGATCATCAAGGCGATGATCGAGAAGATCTCCAAGACCAGACCGGTCCCGCCCGACTGGTGCTACGTCCACCACTTCCGCGACGCCGATCGCCCCAAGGCGATCCAACTTCCGGCGGGGAAGGGGCGCGTCTTTGCCCGCGAGATGGATCAGTTGGTGGAGTTCCTCCTGGATGAGATCCCCAAGGTCTTCGAGAGCAAGGAGTACGGCGAGCAGAAGAGCCGGATTGTGGAAGAATACGACAAGGCCAAGGAGGCCCTCTTCCACGAGCTGGAGCGCCGGGCCGTCGAGCTGGGTTTCCAGCTCAACGTGACAAAGACGGGAATCCTGAAGGTCCCCATCATCAAGGGGAAGCCGATCCAACCCGAGATCTTCGAGACCCTTACGAAGGACCAGCAGCGGGAGCTGGAGGAGCGGGAGAAGCGGGTCAACTCGGAGATCCGGGATTTCCTGGCCAAGATCCGGGTCCTGGAGAAGCAGGGGCACGAGAAGGTCGATGAGCTCAACCGGCGGGCGGTCCAGTTCGCGATCGGCCACCGGATGGAGGACCTGAAGGGGCGCTACCGGGACAACGCCGCCGTGGCCGAGTACCTCCAGGACGCGGAGGAGGACGTCCTCGATCACCTCCGCGACTTCCTGGGGGAACAGCAGCCGGAGATCGCCATCCCCGGCCTGGAGGTGGACAGCAAGCGGGTCTGGACCCGTTACAAGGTGAATGTCCTGGTGGACAACACGGGGACCAAGGGGGCCCCGGTGGTCGAGGAGGTCAACCCCACGTACAACAACCTGGTCGGCCGGATCGAGCGGAAGGCCCGATTGGGAGCCCTCTACACGGACTTCACGATGATCAAGGCGGGGTCGATCCTCCAGGCCAACGGCGGCTATCTCCTCGTGAACGCCCTGGACGTGTTGAGGAACCCCTTTTCGTGGGACGCCCTCAAGCGCTCCGTCCGGAAGGGGGAGGTGAAGGTCGAGGACCTGGGCGAGATGTACGGCTTCGTGACGACGGGGGGGATGAAGCCGGACCCGATTCCGGCGAAGGTCAAGGTCGTCATGCAGGGAAGCCCCTGGTTGTATTATCTGCTGTATGCCTATGACGAGGACTACCGGAAGCTCTTCAAGGTGAAGGCCGACTTCGGGGTCGACATCAAGGCGGAAAACGGCCAGCGGATGCAGTACGCCCATTTCATCGCCAAGCTCTGCGGCAAGGAGGGGCTGCTCCCGTTCGACCGCTCCGCCGCGGCGGCCGTGGTGGAGCAGGCCGCCCGCCAGGCCGAGAACCAGAAGAAGCTCTCGCTCCGGTTCAGCGAGCTGGCCGACCTCATCCGCGAATCGTGCTACTGGGCCCGCGAGACGGGGGGGAAAGTGGTGACCCGCGCGCACGTGGAGCGGGCGCTGGAGGAGAAGGTCTACCGGTCGAACCTGTTGGAGGAACGGATCCAGGAATTGATCGAAGAGGGGACGATCCTGGTGGACATCACCGGCGCCGTCGTGGGCCAGGTCAACGGCCTGTCGGTCTATGACCTGGGGGACTTCTCCTTCGGCAAGCCCTCCCGGATCACGGCGCGGATCTTCTCGGGGAAGGCGGGCGTGGTCAACATCGAGCGGGAGGCCAAGCTCTCGGGGCGGATTCACAACAAGGGGGTGCTCATCCGGTCCGGGTGCCTGGGGGGCAAGTATGCCCAGGAGGAGGCGCTGGCGCTGTCGGCCACGCTCTGCTTCGAGCAGAGCTACGGGGAGGTGGAGGGGGACAGCGCGTCGGCGGCCGAGCTCTTCGCGATCCTCTCCGTCCTGGCCGAGGTCCCGCTCCGGCAGGACCTCGCCGTGACGGGTTCGATCAACCAGCGGGGGGAGATCCAGGCCGTCGGCGGGATTAACGAGAAGATCGAAGGCTTTTACGCCGTCTGCAAGGCGAAAGGCTTCACCGGGGAGCAAGGCGTCTTAATCCCCGAGTCCAATGTCCGCCACCTGATGCTCAAGCCGGAAGTCGTCCGGGCGGTCGAGGCGGGGCAGTTCCACCTCTTCGCCGTCCGGACGGCGGATGAGGGGATGGCGCTCCTGACCGGGTTGACGGTGGGCGAGCGGCAGGCGGACGGCAGCTACCCGCAGGGAACGATCAATGCGCGCATCGCCCGGCGGCTCCGGGAGATGG
>JACRHK010000012.1 GCA_016217625.1 Nitrospirota bacterium | reverse complement strand
GCCCTCGCTTTGTCGCCGGCGCCGGAAACAGCGGAACCGGCCAGGGTGTTTCAACAAATGGTCGGTGGGCTGGGGATGGGAGCCGCCCTCCCCCGCTGGGAGTACGCGAGCTATGACCCCCGGCTGGAGGCGATCTGCACCGCATTGGAATTCCCCATTCCCGGCGGTTACTGCTACAGCCCCGACCATGCCGCCAGCGTGTTTCACCACGCCGAATCCCCGCACGCGGCCTATACAATGATGATTCTCAAACGCCCAATGCAAAATGAAAATTTCAAAATGGAAAATGCAAAATGAGGAACGGAGTTACGGTTACTTCAGCATTTTACACTTTGCATTTTGCAATTTGCATTTTGCATTCCATTGGAATCGAGTCGATAGGAAGATAGGTCGCCTGCATGACAGAGACAACCGCTAAAAAGGGACTGCATCCCCACTGGAATCTCCTCCGCTTCGCCGTGGACCAGATTCTCCGCCACCGCCTCCGGAGCGCCGTCGTGGCGGCCGCCCTGGTGGCGATCCTGACCCCGTTTCTGACCGCCATGGCGATCTCCGAAGGGGTGCGCGCGGAATCCGCCCTCGCCGTCCACGAAGGCGCCGACTTCTATGTGGCGTCCGACCAGTTCGGCAAGAACGCCCCAATCCCCCTCCGCTACCTGGAGGAATTCGCCCGTATTCCCGGCGTGGAGCGCGCAGTCCCGCGCGTCGTCGGCCGGGCCTACGTGAACGAACGCCTGGCCGTCATCGTCGGCCTCCCTCCGGCCAGCATCCCCCCGGGCGCCGGATCGATCCTCAAGGGGCGCCCCCTCCGGGATGGCGCCCGGAACGAAGCTCTGATCGGGGCGGCCCTGGCCCGGCATGGAGGGTTGCAGGTCGGACACGCCTTCCAGATCCCCATCGCGGAAGGAAAGACCTTCGAGGTGGTGGGACTCTTTCAGCCGACCGTGTCGATCTGGGGCGCGGACCTTATCTATCTGTCGTTCGCAGACGCGGCGGAGGTCTTCGGGATGGAGGGACAGGCCTCGGAGATCCTCCTGTACATCAAACCGGGATATGAGGAGCAAGTGGCTTTCAGCCTGGACTTGCTGCAGATGGTGGAGCGCGGGCGGATCTTCCTGAGGACGCAGAACAAGGACCTCGTCCGGCAATACCTGAACCGGGGGTTCACGCTCAAGGCGGGGATCTTCACGGCCCTCTACGCCGTGGCCTTCGCCCTGGCGATCCCGGCGCTCCTGGTCGTCTCCGGCTTCGGGATGAGCGAGCGGCGACGCGAGATCGGCGTCTTGAAGGCCACCGGCTGGCACACCGAAGAGGTCCTGGAGGTCGTCTTCTGGGAAAGCCTGCTCCATGCCGCGGCCGGCGCCGCGCTCGCCCTCCTGCTCGCGATGGCCTGGATCTACGCCTTCAACGGCGCCCTCGTGGCCCAGTTCTTCATCCCGGAGATCGGCCTGCTGGCCCCCTTTCCGGTCCCCGCGCGCTTCCTGCCGCTCCCCTTTCTCCTGGGCTTCCTGTTCTCCGTAGCCCTGACGCTCGTGGGGAGCCTCTACACGGCCTGGCGAGCCGCCGCAGTTCCGCCCGTGGAGGCGATGCGATGAGCGGCGCCCGATACACTATCCGCGAGGTCACCAAAACGTACCGCGCGGGAACGCCTCACGAGGTCCGGGCCCTCCAAAAAGTGTCTGTGGAGGGGTATCCGGGTGAAATCACCGTCGTCTACGGCCCGTCCGGCTCGGGGAAAACGACGCTCATCAGCCTCATCGGGGCGCTGGATCGGCCTACCTCCGGGACCATCCACCTCAACGGCGAGGAGATGACCCGGTTTGCCGAGCCGGCCCTGGCGCGCCTCCGTCGCTCCCAGATCGGGTTCATCTTTCAAAACTTCAACCTCTTGCCCGGCGTGCCTGCGTGGGAGAACGTCTCCCAACCCCTGATCCCCCGAGGGATGGGGGAACGCGCGCGGAGGGAACGGGCCCGCGAGCTGCTCGAACGGTTCCACCTCGGGCACCGCCTCCTCCACCCGCCCGAGGAGTTGAGCGGAGGGGAGCAACAGCGGGTGGCCATCGCGCGCGCGCTGGTGGGGAACCCCGAAATCCTCATCGCCGACGAGCCCACCTCCAACATCGACGAGGAGGAGATTGACCGCCTCCTCGCCTGTTTCACCGAGTTGAAGGGGAAAGGGACGACCCTGTTCGTCTCCACCCACGATCCGATCCTCAGGGATCTGGCCGATGTCGTCTGGCATCTCAAGGGGGGGCGGCTCATCGAGGTGGAACGCCGTTCGTCCGCCTCCCTGCCGGACAGGCAGGGAGGCCCTCCGGAAACTCCCGCCGGAGGCGCCGCGCCATGATCCTGAATCCTCTCTCCGTCGCCATTCTCCTCATCGGCCTACTGACGCTACTCCTGGCCGCCCTCCAGACGGGGTTTGCCCTCAAGCTCCACGCGAGCCTGGGCCCCTCCCCTACCCCCGATCTGCGGACGGCCGTTGAAGAGCAGACCCACCTCATGCTCACGCTGGCCGTCGTCCTCCTCACCATGCGGATGCTGGCGTGGCCCCTCTTCTACGCCACGCTCCAGAGCTTCGTCCCGGATATTCCGGGGGCGATGTGCATCTATGGCGTCACCCAGGCTCTGCCGACCCTTTCAGGGGCTCTCCAGGTCCTGAAGCCGATCGGCTTTTTCCTCTCGGGACTCTGGCTCCTCCTGTACGCGCTGAACCGGGCCGCGAAGACGGCGCCCCTCTTCCGCCGCAATCTCGCCCTGCTGGCGGGCGTCTCGGCGTTTCTGGCTGCAGACGCCCTGGGGGACCTCTTCTATTTCCTGACGCTGACTCCCCGACAAGAGGTGACCTGTTGCACGCTCATCACGGACCTGCCGACCCGCGCCTCCGCTGTGGTTCCCCGGACCTTGCTCGGGGCGGAATTTGATCACCCCTTGCTGTCCCTATACTTTGCCGCCCAGACCCTCCTCGCCGGAGGGATCGGGCTTGCCCTGTTCCGGCATGCCGAGACCTCCCCTGCGCGGCGCGCCGGGGAGGGGGCGCTGGCGCTGGGGGGAGCGGCGGCCCTGGGCATCGCCGCCATCGCCTTCATCGAGATCATTGCGCCCCGTCTGATGGGCCTTCCGTTCCACCATGACCTGTATTGCTTTATCCAGTACGTCCCGGACGGAAGCCTGATGCTCGTACTTCCCCTCCTTGGTCTGTTCGCCCTCCTCTGGGCCGCCTCGCTGGAGCGGCTGGGCCGTCACGAGGAGACGGCCTCCCACCTCAAACGGTACACCCGCCGGTTATGGGGTCTGGCCCTCCTGGCCTTTGTCGCCTCACCGCTTATGGTCGCGGTGCACTTCCTGGTCGATCGGTGGTTGGGGGGAACTTAAAGGAACATGGAGATCCGATATAAAACCCCATTGATTCTATTGGCTATTCTGGCCTTGGTGGCTTCGGGATCGGCCTACTGGACGGCTGCACGGAAAGGGGAACGGTGCGCGTTCGACGGGGCTTTCGTGCGACCCACGGCGGCTATCCGCCTCACCACGGTGGAGGGAATGGTGGCTGTATTCGATTCGATCGCGTGCGCCCAGCGCTGGATGCAGAACCGGCAACCGGGGATCCGATCCCTGACGGTTCCGGATGCCGTGAGCGGCCAGCCCATCGACGCCTCGGCGGCTGTGTACGGCAAGGGGCCGGCCTCGGGGCGCATCCGCGCCTTCGCCAGGGAGGAGGATTTAGAACAATTTCTCCGCTGGAGCAAAGGGGAAGCCGTCGCCAATCCGTTCGGCGCGCCCACGGAGCGGGTGACGTCCCCTTGAAAGTCCTTGACAACCCCTCAAACTCTGTGATAAATTTCAGTTCAAACCCTCGGTATTTTCAATAGATATTGGACCCGCCCTTGAGGAAAACCATCCGGACAGTCCGGATCTGGGGGGATAAAGGGGGAGGAAACGATGGCCAACATTCTCATCGCGGATGACAGCTATTCGGAATTACAGCTCATCCAGTCCGCGTTGGAGCCCACTGGGCACAAACTGGTTACCGTCATGGACGGAGAAGCCGCCGAACAAAAGGTGCGGACGGAACCGATCAACCTCATCATCTTGGACGTCATCATGCCCAAGAAAAACGGCTTCCAGGTCTGCCGCGCGCTCAAAACCGATGATAAGTACAAGCATATCCCGATCATCATGGTCACGCAAAAGGATCAGGACAGCGACAAGTTCTGGGGCATGAAGCAGGGGGCTGACGAGTATCTGACGAAGCCCTTCAGTACGGCGGATCTCATCAAGCTGGTAAACAAATACCTCGCGTAATTTCTAACTGAGACAGGATAACCTTTAGACTTTTCGATAGGAGTTAGGTATGTTGCCTTTGCTCTCGCTCATGGGAATCGCTCTCCTGCTCACTCTATTACCCGCACTCCCTGCACAGGCTGCGGAGGTGCTGGTCTGGACGGGCGAGCGCTCGATGTATTACGGGGGAATCGTCGCTGCCTCCGAGGCCTTTGAGAAGAAGACCGGCATCCGGGTGACGGCGATCCCGGGCGGGTGCGGCACCGCCGCCAAGGGGATCGATGCCAAGAAGATCGATGTGGGCGGCCTCTGTTGTCTCCCCAAAGAAGAGGAGTTGACCAAGAAGAACTTCCATGCCTATCCCATCTCCTTCGAGGCGCTGGTCATCGTCGTCCACAACACGAACCCCATCGACAACCTGACCCAGAAACAGGTCCGGGAGGTCTTCTCCGGCAAGATCGCCAACTGGAAGGAGGTCGGCGGGAAAGACGCGGCCATCAAGGTCATCACGCGCCTCCATTGTCAGGATCGGGAGGGGAACTGGAAGCAGATCCTGCCCGACCCGAAGCAGTTCAAGCCGGCCAAAAACGTCAAGGAGGATCAGGAGGTCCTGCTGGAGGTGGGAAACACCCCGACTTCCATTGCCTTTATCAGCCTGACGATGGTCAACAGGAAATTCGCCAAGGTCATCAAAGTCGACGGCGTCGCGCCTTCCCGGGACTCGCTCATCGCGGGCACCTATCCCTGGAAGTCGCAGAACACGCTCATCGTCAAAGGGGAGCCGCAGGGGAAGGCGAAGCTGTTCATTGATTTCCTCCAGGGAGAGGGAAGGAAGCACCTGCACAAGGAACTGGCCTTTGCCGACGAGCTCAAGCAGCCGGCGAAGACGGCGAAGAAGAAGTAACGGGCCATGATGGAACCTTACGCCGGTTTTTCTCCAGGAACCCCGAAGCCGCAACAGGCCGGATCGGTGCCGGCAGCCCTGTTAACGGGTACGGTGGCGCCGCGACGCCAGTACTGCACCTTCCTTCTCGAAGACGAGTTCTACGGCGCGGAGACCTTCCCCATCCAGGAGGTCATCATCCCCCCCCGCATGTTTCCCGTCCCGACCGCGCCGCCCGACCTCCTCGGCGTCGTCAACCTCAGGGGAAGCCTCATCCCGATCATGGACCTCAAGCTCATTGTCAAGCAGACTCCGTGGCGGCCGACTCCCGAAGGTCGCATCCTCATTGTGAAACAGGGATCGCTCCAGGCAGGGTTTGCCGTGGATTCCATCCAGCACGTGGTCGACGTGGGCGAGACCGACCTGAGTCCCTTCGAGATCGGCGCCGACGACCGCCGGGGACGCTATCTGATCCACCTCGTGCGCCTGCCCGGAAATCTCTTCATCTCGCTGGACTTGACCAAGATCCTCACGGAGCACCGCATCCGATAGGGGAACTCGACTCGATAAGGGGGGAACAGAAAGATGGAACGAGCGACGGGAAGGATTAAACGGGAAGAGCCCAAGCCCACGCAGAAAGGGCTGAGCATCAGCCTCAAGATCGGAGGGATCATCGTCGCGGTGGCCCTCCTCCTGGGCCTGGTCGTGGTCATCAACCTCTTCACCAGCGTGCAGGCCGGCCTGACTGCCGAGATGGAGAAGCGGGGGAAAGCCCTGGGGACCGCGCTCGCCACCAGCGCCGCCAATCCCATCCTCACTGTCAGCACGGATGTGCTCAAGAGAGAGGCCAAAGCCCAGCTCAAAGAGGAGTCGGTGGTCTACTCCCTCATCGCCAACGAGGAGGGGAAGATTCTGGCCCACACCTTCGAAGGGGAGGTCCCTCCTGAGATTCTCAGCTCCATCAAGGGGATGGAGAAAAAAATCCTCGCCACCCATCTGTTGGAGGGCGGGAAGACGATCCATATCTCCGCCCCCGTCGTGGATGGCCTGGTGGGGAATGTCCACCTGGGGCTGTCAACCGAGCGGATCGAGAGCGAGGTCTATGCCATGCTCTACCGCGTGCTTGCCTTCATCGGGGTAGCCCTCCTGATCATCGTGGGGTTGGGCGTGCTCTACGCGAACAATGTCCTCGTGACACCTATCAAGGAGATCGCCAGCGTGGCCGAATCGGTCGGGCACGGAGACCTGAGCCGCGAGGTGGAGGTCAAGACCGAGGACGAGATCGGGCACCTCGGGGAGACGTTCAACGAGACGATCCGGCGCCTCCGAGGTCTCTTGCAGACGGAGGAGGAGCGGAACCGGATGCAACGGCAGGTGATGGACCTGCTGACCGTCGTGAGCGCCGCCGCGGAGGGGGATTTGACCAAAGAGGCCGAGGTCACGGCGGACGCCCTGGGTTCCTTGGCCGACGCCTTCAACCTCATGGTGAACGGGCTTACCGGCCTGGTGGAACAGGTCCGCGGCGCCAGCTTGGAGATCGACAACGCCGCGCGCTCCATCCTGGGCTCCTCAGAGAGCTTGCGGAAAGGCGCCGAGGAGCAGGGGGGGCAGATCACGGG
>JACRHK010000140.1 GCA_016217625.1 Nitrospirota bacterium | reverse complement strand
ATGCTGAAGATTGGGGAATATCTCACGGAAGCGCTGATCCTCGATGATCTGCAGGGGAAGGACAAGAAGGCCATCCTCCGGGAGTTCGCCCTGCTGCTGGCCACGGAGGGGAGGGTGCCGGACTCCGAGGCCCTCTATCATGTCCTGAGCGAGCGGGAGACGTTGGGGAGCACCGGAATCGGCGAGGGGGTGGCGATCCCGCACGCGAAGCTCAAGGAGCTCAAACATCTGGTCGTGGCGTTCGGGCGCTGCAGGCGGGGGGTCGATTTCGACGCGCTCGATTCCCTGCCGGCCTATCTCTTTTTCCTCCTCGTGACGCCGGAAGACGCCACGGGGGAGCACCTCAAGGCGCTGGCCAGGATCTCCCGGTTGCTCCGCAATCCCGCCATGCGGCAGGCGCTGCTGAAGGCGGCCGACCGCAAGGAAATCCTGAAAATCATTGCGGAGGAAGACGGCAAGTTCTGAGATGCCGACCCTCACCATCAAAGAGATTCTGGCGGGCGACCCCACGGGACTCCGGCTCCGCGTCGTGGCGGGGCGCAAAGGGTTGGACCGCACCGTCGCCTTCCCCTCCATCCAGAAGACGGGCCTCGCCCTCATCCGGCCTGAGCAGTACCTGTATCCCGATCGCCTCCAGGTCCTGGGGAGGACGGAGGTGACTTATCTGCGGGGGCTGAGCGCCAAGCGGCGGGAGCTGGTGCTCGGCCGGCGTGTCCGTCAGCCGGTGCCCGCCGGTCTCGTCACGGGCGGGCTGGAGGCGCCGGAGCCGCTGCCGCGGCTGGCCGGGGCCCACGGCGTGCCCCTCCTCCGTTCCCCTGAAGTGACCTACCCGTGCATCCGCCGCCTGAACGCCTTCCTGGAAGAACGGCTCTCCCCCTCCGTTACGATGCACGGCGACCTCCTCGATGTCTTCGGGCTCGGGGCGCTCCTCATCGGCAAGAGCGGGATCGGCAAAAGCGAGGCGGCCCTCGATCTCATCGTCCGGGGTCATCGTCTGGTGGCGGACGACGCCGTGCTCATCCAGCAGCGCCCCTCGGGGGCGCTCATCGGACGCTCCCCCGAGCTGCTGCACCATCATCTCGAGATCCGGGGCCTGGGGATCTTGAACATCGCGGAGCTGTACGGGATCTCCTCGACCTGCAAGGAGAAGCCGATCGAGCTGGTCGTGGAGCTGACGGAGTGGAGCCGGGAAGTCGAGTACGACCGGCTCGGGCTGGAGGAGCGACACCATGAAGTCCTGAGCGTCCGGGTGCCGTATGTGCTGCTGCCGGTCCGGCCGGGGAGAAATCTAGCCATGATCATCGAGGTGGCGGCGAGGAACCAGCTTCTCAAGCAAGAAGGCCGTTTCCCGGCCAAGGCGTTTGAACAGCGGCTGCGGAGGCGCCCAGCGGCCGCCGGCAAGGGGAAAGATGCGGGAAAGTAAGCCCCTGAGCTTTGTCGTGGTGAGCGGCCTTTCCGGCTCGGGGAAGAGCCACGCGATCAAGTCCCTGGAAGACCTGGGCTTCTTTTGCGTGGACAACCTGCCGCCCCCGTTGCTTCCGAAGTTCGTGGAGCTTTGCGCGCAGGCGGGGATGGAGTTCTCCAAGGTCGCCCTGGGGATCGACATCCGCGAGCGGGACTTCATCCGGGATGTCCCGGCCTTCCTCCGGTCGCTCCGGGAAGCGGGGCATCGGCTGGAGCTCGTCTTCCTCGAGGCCTCCGAGGAGGCGTTGATCCGCCGGTTCCGGGAGACGCGGCGCCCCCATCCCCTGGGAGGGGAGGCGACGGTGGCCGAGGGGATCCGCCGCGAGCGGGAGCAGCTCCGCGCGCTGCGGGACCTGGCCGACCGGGTGATTGACACCACCCAGTTGTCGGTCCACCAGCTCCGGGAGACGCTGACCGGCTGCTACGGCCTCGCCGATAGGGGGCACGCTCTCTCGATCGTGCTCGTGTCGTTCGGCTACAAGTTCGGCATTCCCTATGATGCGGATCTTCTCTTTGACGTGCGGTTCCTCCCCAACCCTTACTTCGTCGAGGGGTTGCGGCCACACACCGGCCACGACGCGGCCGTGCGGGAGTACGTATTCCGGGGGTCCGAGACGGGCGAGTTCCTCAAACGGGTCCAGGAACTCTTACATTTCCTGATCCCTTATTATCAGCGCGAGGGGAAGAGTTACCTCACGATCGGGATCGGCTGCACAGGGGGGCGTCACCGCTCCATCGTGATCGCCGAGGCCCTCAAGGCGTTTTGGAGCGAGAGGGGCATCCCGTCCTGCTCCGGCACCGCGACATCGCCGCGGGGGAGTAATTCGCATTGAGCAATGCAAGATATTCAATGGACCATGTTCAACGAAAGGAAAGAGTGTTTGCGCTTTGCTGGTTGCTGATTTTTCATTGTTAATTTTGAATTGAGCATTGATCGGCATGGGTACAACGATGGTCGGGGTGGTCCTCGTCTGCCACAGTGCGCTTGGTCTGGACCTCCTCCAGGTCGCCGAGGGGATGGTGGGGAAGCAGCCGCGGGTCGGGGTGGTCCCGGTCGGGAGGGACGGGATCGAGCGCGCGAGGGAGCGGATCGCGGAGGCCATCGAGCGGATCTCCGCGGAGGAGGAAAGCGAGGGGGGCGCCGGTTGCCGGGGGATCCTGATCCTCACCGACATGTTCGGGGGCACGCCTTCGAATCTGTGCCAGGCCTTTCTGAGGGAGGACCAAGTCGAGGTCGTCACGGGGGTCAATCTGCCGATGCTTATCAAATGCTTCAGCTATCGGCAGACCAAAGGGGTCAGGGATCTGGCCTGCCTGGTGCGGGACAGCGGGCAGCAAAGCATCATCGTGAGCAGCGAGCTGCTGAGGCAGCGGGGAGCGAAGAACCCGTAGGAGGGAGTGTGGGCGCATTGGAGCGCGAGGTGGTCATCGTCAACCGCCTGGGTCTGCACGCCCGGGCGGCGGCAAGCTTCGTCCAGCTCGCCAACCGGTTCCACGCCGCCATCACCCTCGTCAAGGACGGGATGGAGGTCAACGGCAAGAGCATCATGGGGATCATGATGCTCGCGGCCGGCAAGGGGGCCCTGCTGACCCTCCGCGCCGCCGGGGAAGACGCCCCCCAGGCCCT
>JACRHK010000141.1 GCA_016217625.1 Nitrospirota bacterium | reverse complement strand
TAGGGGGTAGGGAGTAGGGGAAAATGGATGCATTGGAGTGAATTGGAAGTGTGGAAATTGGCGCATGGACTGGTGTTGGAGGTTTATCAGGCAACCGCTGCCTTCCCTCGATCGGAATCTTATGGAATCGCGGATCAATTACGAAGAGCATCTTACTCCGTGCCTGCCAACATCGTGGAGGGACAGTCTCGGAACACGACGAAGGACTACATGCAATTTCTCTACAATGCTAGAGGTTCTATTGAGGAGACTCGGTATTTTCTGCTGCTCTCAAGGGACCTTTGTTACCTTAAAACCCGAACGATATAAACATTTGGAGGATCGTTGTGAAAGGGTGAGCCGGCTTTTGAACGGACTCATTCGGTCGTTAAAGAAAAAACGCGGACTTTAACTTCTTCACAAACCTTCTGCCGCTTCTATTCTCTACCCTTTTCCCCATAATCCTTAATCCCTACCCCCCAGGTTCTACCCCCTTACAATCCAGATCCCCAGCCCTTCCCACCGGAAGGCTTCGACGACCTGAAGGCCAGCCCGCGCGATCTCACCCAGGACCTCGCGAGAGGAGGTACATTCGTAGACAAAGCAGGCGGTCGCCGGGTTGCTCGTCTCGGAGACGCGGCGATGAACGCATTCCCCGGGCTCGCTACCCAGTAGGCGGCTGCACTTCCAGATCGTCTGCTTGATCCCCTGCCGGGAGAGAAAAGGGGGCGGCTCCTGAAGATAGGCCGAGAAGACCATCCTGCCATCCGGAAGCAGTAGGCGTCCGCAGGCCCTGCGGGTGGCGATCCGGAGCTGCCTGGAAGGGATGTAGGAGAGTAGATACCGCCGCTGAAAAGGATGGCGTCGAAGCGCCCGAGGTCCTCGCCCAGGTCTGTGGCGCTTCGGACCTGGAACTCGATGGATAGTCCCCTTTCCCGCGTGACCCTGTCGGCTTCCTCCACCATCCGCACGGCCGGATCAATCCCCACGACCTCGAACCCCATCTGCTGTAACGCCACCGCCTCCCGCCCCGCCCCGCACCCCACGTTCAGCACACGGCCACTCCCCCGCGTGTGACGCTCGATGAAACACTCCTCCCACGGCTCCAGGCCGGCCTCGACCCGCCGGACGTGGAAGAGGACCTCCTCCGGTTCGTTGTACTTCTCCCGGACGGACCGGAGCTTCTCCCCAGGCGTCTTGAGGTCACCGGTCCACCCCCCGCCCAGCCAGTAGCGGATCCGCTGTGTTATCGAGATCGCCTTCATGAGGTTCTAACCATTCTCTGAGGTTGAGGTTTGAGGTTAGAGGCCTGAGGCAAGGATGTATTTCTCGCCTCCAACCTCCATCCTCTGTCGTCTCTTTCCCGTCAGTAGTGTCCCAGCGTTCCCACCACCCGCGCCCGCTCCACCGCCCAGCGAAACGCGAGCAGACTGAGCGGGAGGAGGATGGCGGAGAACACGAGGAGCGTTCCAAGCTCCGGGAGGAGTTCGTAGAGTCCCGCCCCCTGGAGGAGGGCTTTCCGCGCCCCTTCCAGGGCGTGCGTGAGGGGAAGCAACTGGGCGAGAAGGCGGAGCCACTCGGGCAGGACCGTCACGGGGTAGAGCGTGCCGCTCAGGAGCCAGGAGAGGCTGGCCAGGATCCAGGTGATGGGGTCGCCCCGCTTCAGGAGGAGGATGAAAGCGGCCGAGAGGATCCCGATCCCCCCGAAGGCCGGAAGAGAGACGAGGAAAATGAAGAAGACCCCCCAGAGGTTCGCGTCTTTCCATGAGAGGCCCAACAGTGTGCCCGCCAGGAAGTATAGGAGGAGTTCGAGGAGGTTCCAGAGAAACGGGTAGAGGTACATGGCCAGGAGGGCCGTGGGGAGCCCGGTCGGCGACAGGAGCGTGGCTTCCAGCGTACCGTTAAGCTGCCCTTCCCGGATCTGCTGGGTGAACGTGCCCAGGGAGAACGTGAAGTACGTGGTCAGGGCCATGCCGATGAGGACGAAGGCAAAGTAGTTCCCCCCGTAGGGGGCGAGGGCTGTCGGATCCGGCCCCACCATGCGGGCCAGGAAGTAGAACGCCCCTGCGGTCAATACCACATCCGTCACCTGGAAGACAAACGCCGCCCGGTAGCTCAGGGCGATCTGCAGATCCCGGCGGAAGAAGGCGAGCAGACTAAGCACGCGTGGGCTCACGCAAGAGGTTGAAGTAGGTCTGCCGGAGAGGGTGTTCCGGATGATGGTCGCCCGGCGCGCCCGGCGCATCAAACATCCGAAGAGTTCCCTGAGACAGGATAGCGACCCGGCGGCAGAGGGCTTCGGCCTCCTCCAGGCGATGCGTGGCCAACAGGACGGTCTTCCCCCGGCCGGCAATCAGGGGGCCTTTCAGGAGCGCGAGGAACGCCTCGGCGGCTGCGGGGTCGAGCCCCTGCGTCGGCTCGTCCAGGAGCAGGACCGGGGGGTCGCATAGGAGCGCCCTCGCGAGGTCCAGCCGCTGGAGCATCCCCGTGGAGTAGAAGCGGGCGGGGCGGTCGGCCTCCTCTCTTAGACCCAACTCTGCAAGGAGGGCCTCCATCCGCATCCGCGCGGCGCTTCCCTGCAGGCGGTGGAGCGCGGCGAAAAAGGCGAGATTCTGCCGGCCGGTCAACCGGAGGTAGAAGCTCCTCCCGCCCCCGAAGGCGCACCCCACGAGCCGGCGGACGGCGGGAGCCTCCTGGACGAGATGATACCCCCCGATCTGCCCCTGGCCAGACGTGGGCCGAAGGAGCGTGGCCAGGATGCGCAGGAGGGTGGACTTCCCCGAGCCGTTCGGTCCGAGGAGCGCCACGCACTCTCCGGGGCCAATTTCCATTGTGATCTCGCGCAGGACTTCCTGCCCCTCGGTGTCAGCATGTCCCAGCGAGGAGAGAAGCGATTCTTTGGGGAAGACCTTGCGGAGGCGTTCCAGGCGGATCATCGCGTCGGGCGCAGGCGGGAGTAGAAAAAGCGGGGCAGGCCGGCGGCCAGACTGCCAAACCGGGAAAGGAGCCGCCGGGCATAACCTGTCCCCCCGGGAGAGAATCCTACGGCCTGGAGGGTTTCCGGGGGGGGGAACAGGACATGCTTCAGCCATGCGAGCCGGTTGCCCCACGTCTCGTCGAGGATGAGGAGGAACCAAGTGTACAGAGGGCCCTCCCGGGGAAGCCCCGTGGCGTCGGGAACCGGCGCGCCGCGCCATTCGAGCCGCTCGAAATACCACCGTTTCCAACGAGGCAGTCTGAGTGTGGCCATCACTTCCTCCGGCACAGGGGTGTCGAACCACCGTTGGGCGTACAAGAGCGCCAGGGCGACGGGAGTTTGAAGACGGCAGCGGGCTGCCCGGCTGATTAGTTCTGACCAGTTTACCTCCTCTTTCCACTGGCTGGCAGCATAGTGGATGTCCAACGCAGAGACTAGATCGGCGAAGCGGTGTTTAGCCAGGAGAAGGCAGAGGTAGAGGAGTTCATCCGTGGGCTCCATCTGCCAGCAGGGGACCCCATCAGTGACGACAGGACTGGCGCGTTCCCAGATCACGGCCGGATCCGGTCGTAAAACTAACGGCAGGTCGCCCAGGCCCAGGTGGATCTCAAGATATGCTTGTCGGGATGAGGAGACGATGCGCTGAAAACCCTTCTCTGTTGGATCTGGCGAGTAGGAAACCGCATGGTATCCTAATTTTTCGAGGAGACGCAATGCCTTGAGAAAATCTTCATTCCGGAGGAACACGTCGTGGTCCCACGTGGGGCGGGCGCCGAGGTCGCCGTAGAGCCGGAGGGCCAGGAACGTCCCTTTGAGGGGGATTGCCGGGATGGCTTGTTCTGCAAATGCCAGGAGGAGACGTTTCATCTCTTGGTGGAGCAGGAGGTTCAGCGCGAGCGTGCTCTGGTAGAGTCGGCGGAGGACATGGCGGAGACTGATTGCACTCTCCGGCTGATCCCCGGAGAGGAGATGGTAGCAGCAGGGGCCCAGCCGCGCCAAGAGCCGCTCCTTCTCGTCCATCGTACCCACAGGCCAACCCTTTGGCAGCGGGACGGAGGCCCGTAATGCCGCTGACACGTCCGCCGCCTCGGTCAGGTGGCGCAGCAAGAGTTCGGCTACGGGCGGCACGACCCGGGCCGGGTCAGGTTGATGCAGGCCCTCTTGAGCCGCGCCAGGAGCCGCCAAGTCAAGGGGAGAAGCGGGGAGCGCACCCACGGGATCCGCAGGAGAAGCCGCCAGAGTCGGTCACGCCAACCGTCCAAGTGGATCACCGCGCCGTGGCGCTCCACGACGCGGACGCGCCCCATCACTGCCTCTGCCGGCACGGGGGGATCGTTGGCGGTCTGCGCATCGCCTTGAAAAGTGAGCATCCTGGAGTGGGGATCGATCCGGATGAGCCGGTGGGCGCACCATTGCCCCTCGCGCTCGTAGAGGAGGATGTCGCCCGGACGGTAACGTTTAGCCGGCGCGACGCGGAGGCAGTCGCCGCTCCTGATGAGCGGAAACATGCTCCCTCCCAGGGCGCGGAAGCGGAAGCTGTTCCCCTTGCCCAGATGGTCCCGGTAGACGGCCGTGAGTCCCTCGATGCCCATCGCGGAAGGATTAGGTTGTCCTGTTAAAGAGACACCGGACTTTCCCGCCGCCGGCCACGGTCGCCCGGCTGCAGGCGAGCGCCTGGGTCTCGAAGACGGTTTCCGATTCCCAGGCCGGCGGCTCGTACGGCTTTTTCTCGGGGTCCGAAGTCTTACGCAGGGGACTGTCGGATGAGGCTTGCTGTGGCTGCATCATGCACCTCCATTTTGACAAAGGTATCGGACAAGAGGGCCTTTACGCACGCCTGTTGACACGCAGCGGCTGAGGGGCCGGTTAGTAACCCGTGTTCCACATAAGCCATTCCCGGGCAGCGGGAGCAGTGATCGGCTACTGCGCAGGTTCTACAGTGGGGCAGGTCTTTCCTGAAAATGCTCCGCACGCGGAGCATCTCCTCCGAGCGCTGCCAGATCTCAAGGAAGGGGCGCTGGCGGATGTTCCCGCACGGGATCGGCATCGAGACGCAGGGGTAGACATCCCCGTAAGGGGAAACGTAGCAGCTACTGTGCGAGGCGCCGCACGGGATCTCGTCGGCCGGGTCCGGCGCAGCAGGGGTCGGGGGCGCCTCCGAGGGGAAGATCGCGGAGTGGAAGTAGGGGTGGCGGAGGACATGACAGGGCTGGTCCCTCGAGATCCGCAACTGGAGCGGCGCCGGGTCTCCGTTGCTCTTCGCCGTGATCGTCGGGTCGAACGAGACCTTGAAGCCGCGAGCCTCTCCCCATTCCAGGAGGGCTTGATACCCTTCTACCGTCTGCTGCATGAGGGGACAATTCAACCGGACCCGCATCCCGGCGTTTTGGAGCAGGGTGGCCCCTTCGAGCGTGCGTCTGAGCGAACCCGGGTTTAGCGTGACCCCGTCATGGCGCTCGGGGTCGAGGCTGTACACACTGATGTCCACTTGGCTTACCCCCAGTTCAACCATCCGGCGGGCGATCTCCTCCGTGACCAGCAGGGCGTTCGTCTTCACCCGCACATCAAAACGCAGACGCCGGGCCCGCTCCACGATCGCGAAGAAGTCGCGGCGGAGGAGCACCTCCCCTCCGCTGAACGTCAGGTACAGCGTCCCGGCGGCGGCGAGCTGATCCAGCACGGCGTAGACCTCCTCTGTCGTCAGCTCGGGGCGGGATTCCTCCACCCGGTAGCAGTGGACGCAGAGCTCGTTGCAGCGCATCGTCAGGTCGAACTGCACGCCCCAGGGGATCTTCTGCAGCAGGGCCTTGTCGGCGATGGCTTGAATCATCTTACCCATGGAGCGTCTCCGGGGGATGGTCCATCAGGGAAAGCAACCCTTTTTCTTGGAAAGCTTGGAGGAACGCTTCCATGTCCCGCAGGGCAATCTCCTGTTCGACCTGGAACTCCCCGTACAGGCGCCGGGCGATCTCGGAGATCGGCAACTGCCCATCAGCCAGCTCCCAAATGCGGGTCGCGACCGGGTTCAGGGTATAGAGCGTGGAGTCGTCCGGGTTGATGAGCACCGCCGACCCGTCGAGGACCCGGTAGGCGACCCGGGGGTTCTGCGCGGGATAGCGATCAGACATTAATGCAACTCCAAAACGAGGCGTCTGGCAAGAAACGTAGCTCGAAGCAAGGAACGCGCCGGCAGATGGCCGTTGCCAGGTCCAGGAGGGCTTGGGCAGTGGCCCGATCCGAAGGGAAGTGGAGGACGGATCCGAACAGCCGCGCAATCGCGGCTTGAGGGGGGAGGGGTACGGCCTCGTGCGTATTCGCTTTGGAGAGGAAATAGATCCCCGCCAGGGGCGCCCCGATATTGGCGCCACCCTTGCCGTATTCGCCATAGAAGGGAGTTCCATGCACCGTGGCCCCATCGGGCGAGAGGCGCACCAATGTGAAGTCGTCGTTCAGGACGACGGCGTTTGGCGCCGACAGCCGCGTGATGGTGGTTTTCCCGGCTCCCGACTTCCCCGCGAACAGATACCCCTTGCCGTTCCGGACCAGACCGGCGGCATGCAGGAGAAACCCTCCCAACTCCGGGAAGCGGTACGACAGCATCACCCGGAGGTAGGTATCGCAGGCGTATTCCGGGGCATGCCCTTTGGGGAGGAGGAAGTCGGTCTCCGGTTGGCGGGTCCAGCCGCTCCGTTGGGCGCGATGCCACTCCGCGGCCATATTCCCCCAGGAGATGCGCACGGTGCCATTATGTTGCGTGACGCGCGCGATTGCCTTTTCGGGAGGAGGCGGACGGTGCGGAGGGGAGAAGACCCGGATCTCTACGCGCTCTACCGGTTCTTGGGTCTCATCGAAGAACCCGTGATACCGTGTTTCGGCGCCGGGCCAGAAGGCCGCATGGGCGGAAGCGACCTGAACGGGGAAGCCGCCGATGCAAACCGTGCGTTGCGAGTTCAACGGATACTCCTGGTTAAGAATCCCAGCCCGTAAGGCGTTCTCCAAAATCAAGGCAAAACAGCTAGTTAAGTTTACAGCTTCTATTCTAAACTTGTCAAGTTTATAATGGCACGGTCGGCGTCTTTCAGGATATGGGGGCTTGACAGGGCGTGGCAGGCAGAAAACATCACCGCTGCTTCAGAAAAAAGAGAGGGCGGCCCTGCGGCCGCCCTGTTTCCCTTTCCCCTATCGTGAGACTGTTCTTAGGGGGAAGCCTCTTTCCTTCCCT
>JACRHK010000139.1 GCA_016217625.1 Nitrospirota bacterium | reverse complement strand
GATGAGGCGGAAGACGGCGACGGTCTTGATCGCCTCCCAGGGGTTCATGAGCGGCCGATCCCCCAGCGGCGTGCCGGGGCGGGGGTTCAGGAAGTTGATGGGGACGATGTCGACATCGAGCGCTTTCAGCGCGAAGGCAAACTCCACCCGCTGGCGGCGGCTCTCCCCCAGGTTCAGGATCCCGCCGCAACAGGTCCGGATGCCAACCTCCTTGAGGATCTTGACCGTCCGGACGCGGTCCTCAAAAACATGCGTGGTAATGATGCGGCCGAAGAAGCTGGGGGCCGTCTCGATGTTGTGGTTGTACGTCGCAACGCCGGCCTCTTTCAAGGCCGCGGCCTGCTCCCGCGTGAGGCTCCCCAGGGCGCAGTCGGCCGCGATCCCCGCCTCGTCCCGGATGCGGCGGACCATCCGGAGGATCTTCGGGAAATCCTCACCATAGGGGGCCGTCCCCTGGCTCACGATGCAGAAGCGCTTGGCGCCGGTGGCTTTCGCCCGCCGGGCGGCGGCGAGGATCTCCTCCTCGGACAGCAGGGCATGCATCGGGGCATCGGTCTCGTAGCGGGACGACTGGGAGCAGAAGGCGCAATCCTCCGGGCAGGCGCCGGTCTTCCCCGAGATGATGGCGCAGAGGTCGGCCCGCCCCCTGTGGAATCGCTCGGTCACCCGCCGAGCGCCCTCCACAAGTACCCGGATGCGCTCCTCCCCCTCCAGATCGATCAGGGCGCAGGCTTCCTCCTCGGTGATGCCCGCCCCTGAGAGAGCGCGCTCCACCGCCTCCTGGATGAGATCTGTCGTCATCTCGCGCTGCGACACGCGCCCCCCTACTCCACGATGTCGCCGGGGACCGGCTCGACCTTGACGCCTTTCCGGATGAGGAAATCAATCCCCCGCTCGAGGTCCTCCTCTTTCCCCTCCAGCTCCAGGACCACCTCGCCCACCAGCTCCGTGACCTTGGCCCGGCGGATATTGGGGATGACGTCGCATTCCTTCGCCATGGTATAGATGACCGGCTCGCGGATCAGATCCTGAGGGAACGTCAATCGCACCTGCCGCTTAGCCATGCGTATCACCTCCTAACCCGCAGAAATGTTCGTAGTCGATCAGCTCTGTAATGGTGGGATGGTCGCCGCACACCGCGCACTCCAGGTTGCGGGGGACCTTCACCGTCCTGAACCGCATCTCCAGGGCGTCGTAGATGAGGAGGCGCCCCACCAGCGGAGCGCCGATCCCCAGCAGGAGCTTCAGGACCTCCGTGGCCTGGGCTACGCCAATGGTCCCGGCCACGACGCCGAGGATTCCCGCCTCCTGGCAGGAAGGGATCAGGCCGGGGGGAGGCGGCTCGGGGAAGAGGCACCGGTAGCACGGCCCCTGCTTGGGGAGAATGGTCATCAGTTGGCCGTCAAAGCGGAAAATCCCGCCGTGGGAGAACGGCTTGCCGGACAGGACGCAGGCGTCATTGACCAGGTAGCGGGTGGGGAAGTTGTCGCTGCCGTCCACGATGACATCATAGTGCTTGATGACGTCCATGATGGTCTCCGAGGTCATCCGATCTTTATGGGTGATGACCCGGATGTCGGGGTTCAGGGCCTCAAGCTTCTCCCTCGCAGACTCGACCTTGGGCCGGCCCACGTCGGCGGTGAAGTGGAGGATCTGGCGCTGGAGGTTGCTGAGGTCCACGACGTCGTCGTCCACGAGGCCGAGGGTCCCGACCCCCGCCGCCGCCAGGTAGAAGGCGCAGGGGGAGCCGAGGCCGCCGCTGCCGATGAGCAGCACCTTCCCCTCCAGGAGCTTCCGCTGCCCTGCCCCCCCCACCTCCGGCAGGAGGATGTGGCGGCTGTAGCGCCGGATCTGGTCGTTTTTGAATGGCGTCTTCATGCTATACGTCCGATGTCCAAAGTCCGATGTCCGACGTCCGATGACCTACGACCTAGGACCCTGGACTTCGGACTCGCTGCGCTCATCCCCCCGCAATCGCCGGGACGATGGAGACCTCGTCGCCGTCCTTCACGGACGTCCCGTCCCCCTCGAGGAACCGGATATCCTCCTCGTTCACGTAAATGTTCACGAACCGGCGGAGCTTCCCCGCCTCGTCGTAGATCCGCTCTTTCAGCCCGGGGTACTGCCCCTCCAGGCCCTCGATAAGATCGCGCACAGTGGAACCGCCGCAGATGACCTCCGCCTGGTTCCCCGTCAGTTTCTGAAGCGGTGTTGGAATCCTCACCTTTACGCCCATCGTTCTCCTCAACCCTCCTTCTTCCGGATAATAATCTCCCATTCTTTCTCGCCGGTCGCGCGGAGCCCCAGCACCTCGTGGCCGTGGGTCTTCGCGCTGTCGGGGATGTTCCGCGTGGCCGGGGGATAGTCGGTCAAGACCCGGAGCACCGCGCCCCCCGCCAGCTCCTCCAGCGCCAGCTTCGTGCGCACGAAGGTATAGGGGCAGACCTCCCCGCGGATGTCCAGCGTCTCCTGGGCCTCGACGACCCGTTGCTCCGCTTCGCTCATTGGATCGATCCCACGGCCTCCTCAAACGACTTCAAGCTCGGCCGGATCCGGATCGGCTGACCGATCTGGTGGGCCACCGCCTCCTGCGTCTTGAGGCCGTTCCCCGTCACGCAGACGACGATGGGCTCCTCGGGCGGGATGCGTCCCTGCTTGATGAGCTTCTTCGCCACCGCCAGGGTCACGCCGCCCGCCGTCTCGGTGAAGATCCCTTCCGTGCGCGCAAGAAGTTTAATCGCATCCACGATCTCCTCGTCCGTCGCCGTCTCGCCGGTCCCGCCGCTTTCCTGGAGCGTCTGGATGGCGTAGTAGCCGTCGGCCGGGTTGCCGATGGCCAGCGACTTGGCGATGGTCTTGGGTTTCACCGGCCGGATGACGTCGCTCCCTTCCTTGAAGGCCGTCACGATGGGGGAGCACCCCTCCGCCTGCGCGGCATGCACCCGCGTGGGCAGGTCCGGGATGAGCCTCAGCTTATGGAGTTCCTTCAGCCCCTTCCAGACCTTGGTGGAGAGGGAGCCGCTCGCCAGCGGCACAACGACATGCGCCGGCGCCAGCCAGCCGAGCTGCTCGGCGATCTCAAAGGCAATGGTCTTCGACCCCTCGGCGTAATAGGGGCGGAGGTTGATGTTCACGAACCCCCAGCGGTACTTGCCCGCGATCTCACTGCAGAGCCGGTTCACCTCGTCGTAGTTCCCCTCCACGGCCACCACCTTCGGGGCATAGACCAGCGAGCTGATGATCTTCCCCATCTCCAGGTCGCCGGGGATGAAGACATAGCACCCCAGCCCCGCGGCCGCCGCGTGGGCCGAAACGGCGTTGGCCAGGTTCCCTGTGGAGGCGCAGGCCACGGTCTCGAAGCCGAACTCCTTGGCCTTGGTGAGGGCCACGGCCACGACGCGGTCCTTGAACGACATCGTGGGGTGGCAGGTGGAGTCGTCCTTGATGTAGAGGGTCTTGACCCCCAGCTCCCGCGCCAGGTTCCGGGCTGGCACCAGGGGCGTGAACCCCGAGGTCAGACCCACCGTCGGGTCCCCGTCGATGGGAAGGAGCTCCCGGTAGCGCCAGAGCGCGGGCGGTCGGGCGGCGATCGCTTTCCGGGTGAGGGCACGGCCGATCTTCTCATAGTCGTAGACGACCTCCAGAGAGCCGAAGCAGAATTCGCAGACGTAGATCGGCTCCTTCGGGTACTCCCGACCGCACTCCCGGCATTTCAAACCTTTGACGAACGACATCCGATGCTCCATGAACAAGCGTTCAGCTCTCAGCGGTCAGCTTTCCGCTCGTGACTGAGAAAATAGTCGTCGTCATTATACACGGTTTACCGCCAAAACTCTACAGCTTCGCGCCCACTTTGCCCAGGCTGAGCGCTGAAAGCTGAGGGCTGATTGCTGGAGGCTGTCCTCACCCAAAATACGGCTCCAGGCTGAGATACCGCTCCCCCGAATCGGGAAAAATCGTGACAATGCGTCGCCCCTTCCCCAGCCGTTCGGCGACCCGGCAGGCGGCCCAGGCCGCCGCCCCTGCCGAGAGGCCGGCCGAGATCCCTTCTTCCCGCCCCAACCGCTTGGCCATGGCAAAGGCGTCTTCATCCCCGACCCGGATGATCTCATCAAGGATCGACCGGTTGAGGACCTTCGGGACGAATCCCGCGCCGATCCCCTGAATGCGGTGCGGCCCCGGCCGTCCGCCGGAGAGGACCGGCGATCCCGCGGGCTCCACGGCGATGACCCTTACGCCGGGAACGGCTTTCTTCAGCGCCTCGCCCACGCCGGTGATCGTCCCTCCCGTCCCCACGCAGGCGACAAAGGCGTCGAGCTTCCCTCCCGTGGCTTCCAGGATCTCCTTCGCCGTCGTCCGGCGATGGGTCTCCGGGTTCGCCGGGTTCTCGAACTGCCGGGTCAGGTGGCTCCCCGGCGTCCGGGCCGCGAGCGCTTCGGCCTCCCGGAGCGCCCCTTCCATCCCATCCCGCGCGGGCGTCAGCACGATCTCGGCGCCGTACGACTCCAGCAGCCCCCTCCGCTCCAGGCTCATCGCCTCCGGCATCGTGAGCACCAGGCGGTACCCGCGCACGGCCGCCACGACGGCCAGACCGATGCCGGTGTTGCCGCTCGTGGCTTCAATGATCGTCCCTCCCGGACGGAGCAGGCCTTCACGCTCGGCCGTCTCGACCATTCCCAGGGCGATCCGGTCTTTCACGCTCCCCCCGGGGTTGTACGCCTCCAGCTTGGCCCAGATCCCCGCCCCGCCCGCAGGAACCACCCGATGAAGACGCGCCAAGGGCGTCCGCCCGATCAGGTCCAGAACAGTTCGCGCCTCACGCCTCACGTCTCACGCCTCACGTCCTCCACCCATGAAGAACACAATCTCCACCGCATCCCCTTCCCGCAGGATGGTCTTGGCATACTCCTCCCGCTGGAGGATCCGGTCGTTCACCTCCACCGAGACTATCTCGGGCCGCGCCTTGCGGCGCTCCAGCAGGCGGGCGATGGTCATCACCTCGTCCAGTTCATCCGGCTTGCCGTTGATGAACACCTTCATCTTCGCTCTCCCTCATGCCTCAATCTCAACCTTCACCTCAACCTGCCACCTGAAACGGAACCTCCTCCACCCGATCCTGATCAAGGATCCTGAATGCCCTCCCCGCCGGCCGCTCCCGTTCCTGCAGTGTGACGATGAGATAGACCGCCTCGGGATAGAAGGCCAGGTCCCGGTCCCTCCGGGAAGGGTAGGCGGGGCTGGCCGTATGGGAGTGGTAGATCGCGACCAGATCCAGGCCGTCCCGCCGCATCTCCTTGAAGACCCGAAACTGCTCTTGCGGATCCATCAGATACGTCGCCGGCGAGTGGTCGGCGTTGGTCATCGGGTAGATCCGTTCGACCCGCTGCGGCGGGCCGGCGCGCCCGGCCAGGATCCCGCAGGCCTCGCGCGGGTACTCCCGGCGGGCCTGTTCCAAGACGGCCTCCCAGTGGGCGGGCGTCAGGATCAATCCGTCATCCGATTCAGATATAGAACATCCCTCCCTTCGCCTTGCTCCGCTGCCGGCACCGTTGCGCCAACTCCTCGAGCGTGATGCCGTCGAGCAGGGCCCACACGCTCCGTTCCACGTCCTCCCAAACCTCGCGGGACCCGGCCTCCTCCCCGCTGGTGGGGAGGCGCCGCCGCAGCACAGGCGTTACCCGCGACCCTTCCAGCACGCGGAGCAGTTCCCCGGCGGAAATCGCCTTGGGGGGCCTGGCCAGCAGGTATCCCCCGCGCGCTCCCCGCACGCCGCGCACCAGACCCGAGGTCTTGAGGGGCGTCATCACCTGTTCGAGATACTTCAGAGGGATCCCCTGCCGCTTGGCGATCTCGCGGAGTTGAATCGGGCTGTCCGCCTGCCGGGCCGCCAGGTCCAGCGCTGCCAACAGTCCGTATGCCGATTTGGTCGTCACTTTCATAATTCATACTATAACGATATGATTATAGTTATATCAACTCACCGCCACCCTTGTCAAGGAATATTTTCGGGGGGGAGAACCCAGAGGACATTCAAAAACGCCTTGCGACAGTCATCCTGAGCGGAGCGAAGGATCTCGATTCAGTAAACTACCCCGCCCCAGAGGGGCGAGGCATTAAAATTCAAAACCTAACTTCAGGACTTCAGGGCGATGCCCCGCAGCTTGCTACAGGGTCACCTTATTCTTTCCTCCCCCTTGATGGGGGAGGGCAGGTGGGGGTGATGCACAGCGTTTCACCCTCCCCTTCGTCCCCTCCCATCAAGGGAGGGGAATGGTATTTGAGATACTCCGCAGCTTGCTGCAGAGAGAATCATTGCTCCTCATAGAATCTTTTCTCGCCTTCGGCGAGTCCTGTTTTCATCCCGCCCGCAGAGCAGGCGGGTATTCAACAGGAGGTTTTTATAAATGTATGGTAAAAACAGGTTTCAAAAATAAATGATTACATAACAACTGTCTCGACTGGACAGGGAATAACCTTGTTTGATTTTGCAGAGGCTCTTGCCCCTGCCAGTCAGCCAGAGCGTTAGACACATTGGGAGTCCGTTTATAATGACACCAGCATTGCGAGGGAAGGGGATGGATTTACATGATTCATAAGAAAATTG
>JACRHK010000134.1 GCA_016217625.1 Nitrospirota bacterium | reverse complement strand
GGGGTCTCCGGAGTACTGGGTTGCGGTGATCCACCCGGGTCGCATCCTCTACGAGATGGGCGGGGTGACGGAAGAAGTGGCCCGGGAGGCGTTCCGGCTGGCTTCCCACAAGCTCCCCTTTGCCACAACGTTCGTGGAGCGGGAGGCGCTGCTCCGATGAAGGGAAGACCGACGGAGAAGCTCCGCGGCATGACCGTGCAGGAGCTCCAGGGCCAGCAGGCGGAGCGCAAGAAGGAGATCTTCCACCTCCGCGTCCAGCAGGTGCTGGGGCAGGTGGAGAACCCCATGCGCATCCGGACGGTGCGCAAAGAGATCGCCCGGCTTGAGACGATCATCCGGGAGAAGCAGGGCCTGCCGCCCCCCGATGTCCATCGGGGCGGGGGCGGACAGGGGGGGAGTTGATGGCGCAACGGCAACGGAGGACCTACGTGGGCCAGGTGGTGAGCGACAAGATGGACAAGACCGTCGTGGTGGCCGTTGAACGCCTGTTCCCCCATCCGCAGTATCAGAAGATTGTGAAGCGCGTGACCAAGTTCAAGGCCCACGATGAGCGAAACGCCTGTAAGGTGGGGGACCGGGTACTGGTGGCGGAAAGCCGTCCCCTCAGCCGGAAGAAGCGGTGGCGGGTTGTGAAGGTCCTCGCCCCCGCGTAAGCCAGAGCGCTTGTTTGACGTGTCGATCGGTAGGACGGGTGGGATAAACCATGATCCAGGTTCAAACCATGCTGGATGTCGCGGATAACTCCGGAGCCAAGAAGGTGCAGTGCATCCGGGTTCTGGGAGGGACGCGTCGCCGCTACGCCACGGTGGGAGACGTGATTGTGGTCGCCATCAAGGAGGCGATCCCCGAGGGGACGGTCAAGAAGGGGACGGTGGCCAAGGCGGTGGTGGTGCGGACGGCGAAAGAGGTTCGCCGGACGGACGGCTCGTACATCAAGTTCGATCGCAATGCGGCCGTGCTCATCAACGCGCAGGGGGAGCCTATCGGGACGCGGATCTTCGGACCCGTGGCCCGCGAGCTGCGGTGGAAAAATTTCATGAAGATTGTCTCCCTGGCGCCGGAAGTGCTGTAGCAGTAGCAGAAGATGGAAGATAGAAGATGGAAGATTGAAGAGAGAAGATGAAGGCATGGAAGCCCTGAAGGTCCACATCAAGAAAAACGATTCGGTCCTCGTCCTGAGCGGGAAGGATCGGGGGAAGCGCGGCCGGGTGCTTGCGGTTTCCCCGAAGAAGGGGACCGCCCTGGTGGAGCGGCTGAATCTGATCAAGCGCCACACCCGCCCCAATCCCCGGCAGAAGCAGGGCGGGATTATCGAGAAGGAAGGGCCGCTGTCGGTATCCAAGCTCATGCTGATCTGTCCCCGGTGCGATCGCCCGACGCGGATCCGGCGTCAGGGGTTGGAGAACGACAAGCGGGTGCGGGCCTGCCGGGCCTGCGGCGAGACGGTGGACAAGTAGGAGAAAGTCAATAAGTCAATTAGTCAATAAGTCAATTAGTCAATAAGTCAATAAGTCAATAAGTCAATGAGTCAATAAGTCAATGAGTCAATAAGTCAGGAGTCAGATGGCTAAGGCGGAAAAGAAGAGCGCCCCGGGAGAAAAAGCGACACAGAAGAAACCGGTTGCGCCGGCAGGCAAGACTCCCAAAGCGGCCAAGGCGGTGGAAGGGGGCAAGGTCGTGAAGGGGGCGCAGAAGGCGGCGCGTCCCGCGAGCGCCCCTCGGACGCCGACCCGGCTGCGGGAGAAATATGCGCGGGAGATCTTGCCCGCGCTGTTGCGGCGGTTCGGATACCGGAACCCCATGCAGGCGCCGCGGCTCCGGAAGGTCGTGGTCAATGTGGGGTTGGGGGAGGCGGCGCAGAACGCCAAGCTCATGGAGGGGGTGGTCCACAACCTCAGCGCGATTACGGGGCAGCGCCCCATCATCACACGGGCGAAGAAGTCGATCGCCGGCTTCAAGATCCGTGAGGGGATGCCCATCGGGTGCATGGTGACGCTGCGGAGGGATCGGATGTATGAGTTCCTCGATCGGCTCATCCACGCGGGACTGCCGAGGATCCGCGATTTCAAAGGCGTGTCAGGGAAGGCCTTCGACGGCAAAGGGAACTACACCCTCGGCCTGCGCGAGCAGTTTATCTTCCCGGAGATTGTCTATGACAAGGTCGAGACGGTCCACGGAATGGACATCGCCATCGTCTCCACGGCCCGGACGAATGAAGTAGGGAAGTCGTTGCTGGAGCTTTTCGGCATGCCGTTCAGGAACTAAAGGGGGGAGAGAATGCCGAAGAAATCGTTGATCGCCAAAGCGCAGCGCGCGCCCAAGTACAAAGTCCGGGCGTATCACCGGTGCAGGGCCTGCGGGCGGCCGCGGGGCTACCTCCGGAAGTTCCAGCTCTGTCGCATCTGTTTCCGGATGCTGGCGCTGCGCGGGGAGATCCCGGGCGTGATCAAGGCGAGCTGGTAACAAGGGAGCGTTCAGCGGTCAGCGATCAGCGGTCAGGAAAAAGCTGAAGGCTGAAAGCTGATAGCTGAGAGCAGAAAGCGGAGAACATTCTGATGAGTATGACCGACCCAATCTCGGATATGCTGACCCGGATCCGGAACGCCCACTGCGCCCGGCAGGAGCGGGTGGAGGTTCCGGCCTCGAAGCTCAAGATTGAGCTTGCGAGAATCCTCCGGGAGGAGGGGTTCATCAAGCATTACAAGACCGTGCAGGATGGCCGGCAGGGGATGATCCGGATCTATCTGAAGTACTCGACCGGGGAGAAAGGCGTGATCTCCGGGCTCCGGCGGATCAGCAAGCCGGGCCGCAGGGTCTACGTCTCCTGCCGGGACATTCCCGAGGTCGTGCGCGGGATGGGGGTTGCCATCCTCTCCACCCCCAAAGGGATCCTCACGGGCCGCAAGGCCCGGGAGGCGAATATGGGCGGAGAGGTGTTGTGTTACGTCTGGTAATAAGGAGGAGCTTGTAGCTGTCAGCAGTCAGCGATCAGCAAATGCTTAAGCTGAAGGCTGAGAGCTGATGGCTGATAGCTAAGGTAAGTCATGTCGCGCATCGGCAAACAACCGATTGAGCTGCCTTCCGGTGTGGAAGTCCGGTTGCAGGGGCAGCAGATGCACATCAAGGGTCCCAAGGGGGAGATCAGTCATCCCCTTCCCCACGGCATCGCCGTCCGGATGGAAGACCGCCGGCTGGTCGTGGAGCGGACGGCGGAGAGCGAGAAAGTTCCCGCCCTGTACGGGTTGACCCGCACGCTGATTCAGAACAAGATTCTCGGCGTGACGCGGGAGTTCGAGAAGAGCCTCGAGATTACGGGGGTGGGTTACAGGGCGCAGCTTCAAGGGCGGGCGCTGCAGTTGACGCTGGGGTTTTCCCATCCCGTGCAGTTCCCCCTCCCTGCCGGCATCGAAGCGGAGGTGGAAAAGCAGACGCTCATCAAGATCCGCGGCATCGACAAGCAGCTCGTGGGACAAGTGGCGGCGAATCTCCGTGCCCTGAGAAAGCCGGAGCCCTATAAGGGCAAGGGGATCAAGTACGCCGGGGAACGCATCCGGCGCAAGGAAGGGAAAACGGGTAAGTAGCCGTGGCTGATCAGGATCGGGTTTCAGGACGCTTGCGTCGGCACTACCGGATCCGGAAGGAGGTCGTGGGGGGAGGGGACCGTCCCCGCCTCAGCGTCTTCCGCAGCAACCGCCATCTCTATGCTCAGATCATCAATGATCTGGAGGGGCGGACGTTGGTTGCGGTCTCCACGTTGGATCAAGAGAGCCGGTCCGCTGCGGGCAAGGGGAGCACGGTGGAGACCGCCAAGCAGTTAGGCAGCCTGTTGGCCCGCAGGGCTCTGGCGGCTGCCATTACGCAGGTCGTGTTCGACCGCGGGGGATACCGGTATCACGGGCAAGTGAAGGCCCTTGCTGAGGGGGCCAGGGAAGGAGGGTTACGCTTCTGAGTGCGCTGGGAAGGGGAATGGAACGGGCGGAATTGGTCGGCACAGAGCTGAAGGACAAGGTGGTCCACATTAACCGTGTGGCCAAGGTGGTGAAGGGCGGCCGGCGGTTCAGCTTCAGCGCTTTGGTCGTGGTCGGAGACGGTCGGGGCCGTGTCGGGGTCGGCAAGGGAAAGGCGGCCGAGGTCCCCGAGGCGATCAAGAAGGCCATCGAGCGGGCCAAGAAACAGCTCATCACCATCCCGCTCCGGGGAACCACGATCCCGCACGATGTGCTGGGCCATTTTGGATCCGGCCAGGTGTTGCTTCGCCCGGCGGCTGTCGGAACCGGCATCATCGCAGGGGGTCCCGTGCGAGCCGTCATGGAGATGGCCGGCATCCAGGACGTGTTGAGCAAGTCGCTGGGCAGCAGCAACCCCCACAACGCGGTGAAGGCCACGTTGGAGGCGTTGATGCGCCTGAGGAGCCGCGAAGAGGTCCGGCAGGTGCGCGGCGCCCCGACGGCCATCGGGGTC
>JACRHK010000132.1 GCA_016217625.1 Nitrospirota bacterium | reverse complement strand
GTGGCCGGGATGCTTCTGGGGTTCTACTCCCAGGGAGCGGCGCTCAAGGCCATCGACTTCAACACCATGGGCCTCCTCTTCGGGATGATGGTTCTGGTGGCGATGTTGGGGAAGACGGGGGCTTTCGAGTACCTGGCCATCGCCACGGCCAAGGCGACGCGGGGCGACCCCTGGAAGCTCACCGTGGCCCTGGGGACGGTGACGACCTTCGTCTCGATGTTCCTGGACAACGTGACGACGATCGTCCTCATCGCGCCCGTCACGATCCTGATCGCCGACCGGCTCGCCATCTCCCCCGTCCCGCTCCTCATGGCCGAGGCGATCCTCTCTGATGTGGGCGGCGTAGCGACGCTCGTCGGCGACCCTCCGAACATGATCATCGGCTCGGCGGCGGGCTTCTCCTTCAACGACTTTCTCGTCCACCTGACGCCCATCGTCCTGGTGGCGTTGGTCGTCACGCTCGTCGTCCTCAAGCTCGTCTTCCGGAAAGAGCTGGCGATCCCTTCCCAGCACGTCGAGGCTCTGTTACAGATGGACCCCCGCGAGGCCCTGACCGACTATCAGACCCTCAGGAGGATCCTCTTTGCTCTGGGGGTCGTGATTGCGCTATTCTTCCTCCACGACGCGTTGCACCTCAAGCCGGCCATGGTGGCCCTGATCGGCATGGGGATCGCCTTCGCCCTGGTGAGGCCCAAGCCGGACGAGCTGCTCAAAGAAGTCGACTGGTCGGTCCTGGTCTTCTTTGCGGCGCTGTTCGTGGTGGTCGGCGGGGTGGAGGGGACGGGGCTCATGCACCTGCTGGCCGAGTCGATCGTCGGCGTGGCCCGGGAGCAGCCCGTCCTGGCCATCGTCATCGTCCTCTGGGTCTCGGCCCTCCTGTCGGCAGCGATCGATAACATCCCCTTTACGGTGGCGATGGTCCCGGTCATCCAGGCGCTTAAAGTCCAGGGGGTGGAGGTGGACTACCTCTGGTGGGCCCTGGCCCTGGGCGTCGGGTTCGGGGGGAACGGGACGCCGATCGGTTCCACGGCCAACGTCGTGACCGTCTCGATGAGCGAGAAGACGGCGACGCCCATCACGTTCCGGATCTGGGTGAAGTCGGGCTCGGCCGCCGCCTTCGCCACGTGCGCCGTGGGGACGGTGTTAATCTTGCTATTTTACAAGTTCGTGGGGTGAGGGGTCATAAAAAACCTGTTGCGCGTGACACGTTACACGCTGCACGTTGCACGTTAAGATCTCAAACGTGAGACGTGAAACGTGCGACGTGCAACGCGGATCGTGCGACGTGAAACGTGTGACGTGAAGCGATAGAATATCTTGCGGAGGTTTGCGATGCAGCGATGGCGATGGTATCTGGTTCTGGGTCTGGCCCTGGCCCTGTTCCTCTTCTCGGGCGGGGTCGTCCGCCTCTACACCGACTGGCTCTGGTTCGGCGAGGTCGGGTATCAGGCCGTCTTCGAGACGATGCTCTTCGCGAAGATCCTCCTGGGCCTTCTCGTGGGGGCGGTCGTCTTCCTCTTCTTCTACGGGAACCTCCTCTGGGCGAGCCGCTACCGGGCCCAACCACACCTCCGCCTGGTGGAGGACCACCGCTTCACGATCCCCAATCGGGAGGCGCTCCATCCCATCATGAAATACCTCATCCTGGGGGCGGCCCTCTTCTTCGGGAGCGTCTCGGGCCTGAGCGGGGCCGGGCAGTGGCGCGAGTGGCTCCTCTTTAGAAACCCGGTCCCGTTCGGCCTGCCGGACCCCATCTTCAGCCACGACCTCGGGTTCTACGTCTTCACGCTCCCCTTCATTGGATACCTCCAGGGGATCGCCATCTCCTCCGTGCTCCTGACGGCCCTGCTGGTCGGCCTCCTCTACCTCTTCTACGAGGGGTTCCAGGTGCGCCCCGGCGGGGTCTTCCTCGACCGGCGTCCGCGCCTCCACCTGGCTATTCTCGCGGCCCTCTTCCTCGCGCTCAAGGGCGGAGGGTACTGGCTGGATGCCTTCGACCTCCTCTTCGAGCGGCGGGGCGTCGTCTTCGGCGTGGGGTACGCCGATCTGTACGGGCGGATTCCCTTCCTGCGGGCGGCGGCCTTCGTGAGCCTGCTGGCCGCTGCCGCCGTCCTGTGGTTCGGGTGGCGGGGCGGGAGCTGGCGGCTCCCCGCCGGCGCCGTCGCGCTCCTGGTCGTTGTCAGTGTGGGCGGGGGGTCGATCTACCCCGAGATCCTCCAGCGATTCCGCGTGGTGCCCAATGAGGTCGTCCTGGAGTCGCCGTTCCTGGAGCACAACATCCGTCTGACCCGGTTCGGTTACGGCCTGGGGCAGATCGAGGAGCGGGAGTTCCCCGCGCTCGACAACCTCACGAAGAGGGACATTGCCCGGAACGACGCCACGATCAAGAACGTCCGCCTCTGGGACCACCAGCCGCTCCTGGCCACGTACCGGCAGCTTCAGCAGATCCGAACGTACTACGACTTCGTGGACGTGGACAACGACCGGTACGTGATCAACGGAGAGTACCGGCAGGTGATGCTCTCCCCGCGGGAGCTCAACTACCGCAACCTCCCCAGCCGGATCTGGATCAACGAGCACCTCACCTACACCCACGGCTATGGCGTGACGCTGGGGCCGGTGAGCCGAATCACCAAGGAGGGGCTGCCGGAATTCTTCTTCAAGGACATCCCGCCGGTCTCCTCCATCGGCCTGAAGGTCGCGCGCCCCGAGGTCTACTACGGGGAGATCGCCAACGATTACGTCTTCGTCAACACACGGGCGCAGGAGTTCGACTACCCCTACGGGGATGAGAACAAGTTCGCTCATTATCAGGGGAAGGGGGGGGTCCCGGTCGCGTCCTCCTTCCGCAGAGGACTCCTGGCCGCGCGGTTCGGGACGATTAAGATCCTCCTGTCGCAGGACATCACGGCCGAGAGCCGGGTGCTTTTCAACCGGAACGTGATGGAGCGGGCGCAGACGGTCGCCCCCTTCCTCCGCTTCGACCGCGACCCTTACCTGGTCGTCTCCCCGGAGGGGCGTCTGGTCTGGTTCCTGGACGCCTATACCTTGAGCCGGCGGGTCCCGTACTCGGAGGCTACGCGCGGGATGGGGAACTACATCCGCAACGCCGTGAAGGTCCTCATCGACGCCTACGACGGGACGGTGGACCTCTACGTGAGCGATCCCGCCGACCCGGTCATCCGGGCGTACCAGCAGATCTTCCCCGGCCTCTTCAAGCCGCTCGGGGAGATGCCGGAGGGGCTGCGGGCCCACGTCCGCTACCCCATCGACCTCTTCCAGCTCCAGGCGAGACTGTACGCGCTCTATCACATGGAGAACCCGCAGACCTTTTACAACAAGGAGGACCTCTGGCAGATCCCCAAGAAGGGGGAGCAGGAGATGGAGCCGTACTACACGATCATGCGCCTGCCGGGGGAGAAGCGGGAGGAGTACATCCTGTTGTTCCCGTTCACCCCTTCCAAGCGCGACAACCTGTCGGCCTGGCTGGCGGCGCGGGCCGACGGTGATCAGTACGGAAAACTCGTCGCCTACGTCTTCCCCAAGGCGAAGCTGGTCTTCGGCCCGCGGCAGATCGACGCTCGAATTGACCAGGACGCCCAGATCTCCCAGCAGATCACGCTGTGGAGCCAGCGGGGGTCGAAGGTCATCCGGGGGTCGCTGCTCGTGATCCCCATCGAGCAGTCGCTCTTGTATATCCAGCCGCTCTACCTGGCGGCCGAGGCGTCCGGCGCCCTCCCCGAGCTCCGCCGCGTCATCGTGGCCTACGGCAACCAGGTGGCGATGGAGGAGAACCTGGAGGCGGCCCTGGACCGGATCTTCGGCGAGGGGGCGGCCGTCCGGAAGCCGGAGATCGCCGAGGCGCCGGGCATTGCGCCAAAAGCTGTGGGGCTGGCCGATTTGGCCCGAAAGGCCCAGGAGATCTACCAGCGGGCGCAGAAGGCCGTCCGGGACGGGAACTGGGCCGCCTACGGGGAGGAGATGCGGCGGCTGGAGGAGACGCTGCGGGAGATGGCCCGGGTGAAGTGACAATGATTGCCAACGCCCAGTTCTTCACCCTTCTCCTTCTGGCCATCACCCTCCTCGTCTTCTATCTCAGCTACCTGGTGTTGGAGCCGTTCCTCGCCGTGCTCGCCTGGGCCGTGGCCCTGGCCATTGCCGCCGCGCCGCTCCACCGCCGGATCACCCGCCTCTTCGGAGGGCGGCGAGGCTGGGGGTCGCTGGCGGCGACGCTCCTCATCACCCTGCTGCTCGTCGTGCCTGTCGGGTTCCTGCTGGGCGCGCTGGTCCAAGAGATCCTCGACACCTACCGCTGGGTGGAGGAGCAGGCCCGCATGGGCCGCTTCGAGTTCCTCATCCGGTTCCAGGACCATCCCTTCCTCCTGGCCGTGCGGCGGCAGGTGGGACAATACATCGACCTGGGGGCGATGGATGCCAAGAGCCTCGTCCTGGAGCCGTTGAAGGCCGCCTCGGGGTATTTCCTCAGCCAGGGGACGGCGCTGCTCAAGAACTTCACGCTCTACCTGCTGGGGACGGTGCTCATGCTCATCACCCTCTTCTTCCTCTTCCGCGACGGGGAGCAGTTGACGGCGTGGGTCCAGGGCGTCATCCCCCTGCCGGCCGAGCGGAAGGCAGCGGTCTTTGCTCATCTCCAGGGTGTGATCGAGGCGACGGTCCTGGGGGGATTAGTCGTGGCGATGGTCCAGGGGACGCTGGGCGGGCTGGCGTTCTGGGTCCTGGGGCTGCCGTCCCCGGTCCTATGGGGGACGGTGATGGCCGTCCTGTCGTTCGTGCCGTTGGGAGGGACGGCCCTCGTCTGGTTCCCCGCGGCCGTGATCCTGCTCCTGGAGGGGTTCTACGTGCGCGGGGGGATCCTGATCGGGTACGGGTTCCTCGTCATCGGGTTGGCCGACAACCTGTTAAGGCCGATCCTCATCAGCGGCCGGACGCGGCTGCACCCGCTGCTGATCTTCTTCGGTATTCTGGGCGGGATCCGCCTCTTCGGCCTGCTGGGGGTCGTGGCCGGACCGCTGCTCCTCGCCGTGGCCCTGACACTGGTGGAGGTGTATAGAGAAAGTGAAAAGTGAGAAGGGAGAAGTGAGAAAGGTGCTTCTTATTACTTTTCACTCCTTACTTTTCACTTCTTACTGCTTTTCCCTTTCCACCACTGCGTCGATCGTCTCCCGGACCAGGCGAAGGTTCTCCTCGTCGCGGAGGTTGCGCTCCAGGAGCTTCTCGGCGGCCAGGAGCGAGATCTCGACGGCCTGGGCGCGGATCTCCTGAACGGCCCGCTTCCGCGCCCGCTCGATCCCCTCCCGGGCTTCCGCCAGCATCTTCTCCGTCTGCTCCAGGATATGCCGCTGATGCTCCATGGCCGTCCGCTCACCCCGCTCGTGGGCCAGGCGGACGATCTCCTCGGCCGAGGCATGGGCCTGCTTCAGCCGGGCTTCGGCCTCGGCCAAATGCCGCTCGGCCTCCTGCCGGAGGCGCTCGGCCTTGTCCAGGTCTTCCCTGATCCGCCGCTCCCGCGCCTCCAGGGTCTGGAGGATGGGCGGGAGGGCAAATTTATACAACAGGAACAGGAGGATCGCAAACGAGACGATCGACCAGAAGACCAGCGACGTCAGGAAGTGGGTATCGAACTGCGGCATGGCTCCCCGTTCCTCTTACCGCATCCCCATGATGAGGAAGGCCACGACGAGGCCGTAGAGGGCCGTGGTCTCCACCAGGGCGAACCCGATCCAGACATACTTGCTAATCTTCGCCTCCGCGGCCGGCTGGCGGGCCACCGCCTCGATCATCTTGCTGAACACCAGGCCGATGCCGACCCCGGCGCCGGCGAACCCGGCGGCGGCTAAGCCCATCCCGATGAGCGCTGCTGCTCCTGCATCCATTGGACCTCCTCCTTCTAATGTAAGTGGACGGCGTCGCCGATGTAGACCGACGCCAGGATCGTAAAGATATACGCCTGAATGAAGGCGACAAAGAACTCCAGGCCGTAGATCGCCACCGTGAACCCGAAGGGGAGCCACCCCAGCGCCAGTTGCAGCGACAGGGCCAGGCCGAAGAGGACGGCCAGGATGGTGTGGCCGGCCGTCATGTTGGCGAACAGCCGGAGCGCCAACGAGAGGGGCCGGGCCGAGTGGCTGATGACCTCAATGGGGATCATGAACGGGGTAAGCCACCAGGGGGTGCCGGCGGGGGAAAAGATCTTCAGGAAGCGCAGGCCGTGGACGGCGAACCCCACGACGAGGCTGAGCCCCCACGTCATGAGGGCGAGCGTCGCCGTGACGAAGATCTGGCTGGTGACGGTGTACGAGCCCGGGATAAGCCCCAGGAGGTTCATGAACAGGATGAAAAAGAACAGGGTCGCGAGGAACGGGACGAACCGGTCGCCGTAGCGCTCCCCGATGTTCTCCCGGGCCATCTTCCGGAGGAACTCCACGGCGCCCTCCACGAGGACCTGGAACTTGCCGGGGAAGAGGCGCGGCGACCGCGCGACGGCGTAGAAGAGGAAGAAAACGCCTCCCACGGCCAGCCACATCAGGATCACGGCCTTGTTGATCGAGATGTCCAGGCCGAAGAGCTGGAGCGACCAAATCGTGTGGAGCTCGAATTCGTGCAGCGGGCTTTCCACTACGGTTCCTTCTGTTCCTCTTCCCGTTCCTCTTCGCTCGTCCGTTGAGCCAGGCGGTACACGTTCAGCATCCCGGCTGCCAATCCCAAGAACATGCCGAGGATGAGCAGCCAGGGCCAGGTCCCCAGGAAGCGGTCCAGGAGGTAGCCGAGGAACGCTCCCACCGCCGTCGCGGCGACGAACTCCGTTCCGACGCGCGCGGCCAGGCCGAGGCCCCGTCCGATGCTTTCTT
>JACRHK010000133.1 GCA_016217625.1 Nitrospirota bacterium | reverse complement strand
GCTGGGGCGGCTGATCCTGGAGGCGGTCATGAGCCAGGACCTCTACCTCGTGATGGGGAGCCTCCTGATGGGGTCGGTCCTCCTCATCACGGGGAACCTCCTGGCCGACCTGTTGCTCGCCCGCATCGATCCCCGGATCAAGATCGGGTAAGCCATGAGCCGCGAGCCATGAGTCGCGAGAAGAAAACAGGGCCTGCCACGCGGAGCGAGGGGTTGCTGCGCCAGACGATGGCCGGCCTCAAGCGGCATCGCTGGGGGTGGGTCGCTCTCTGGGTCCTCGTGATCTTGGCGGGAGCGGCTCTATTCGCCGAGTTCCTCGCCCCTTACGACCCGTTTGAAGAGAACCGGGGAAAGTCCTACCACCCCCCCACGGCAATCCGGTTCGTGGACGCCGAGGGGCGCTGGCACTGGCGCCCCTTCGTCTACGAGACCCGCCTGGTTGATCCAATTTTCAAGACGTACGCGCCGGAGACGAGCCGCCCCTGCCCGATCCGCCTGTTCGTCGAGGGGAGTCCCTACCGCCTTCTGGGGATCATCCCCCTGAACGTCCGTCTCTTCGGGGTGGAGACGCCCGCCCGGATCTTCCTCTTCGGCACGGACCTCCACGGCCGAGACCTCTTCAGCCGCCTCCTTTTCGGCGCGCGGATCTCGCTGTCCATCGGCCTGGTGGGCGTAGCCCTCACCTATGCGCTCGGCCTCCTCCTGGGGGGGGTCGCGGGATACTACGGCCGGTGGGTGGACCACCTCCTCATGCGCCTCACGGAGGTCATCATGTCGGTGCCGACCATCTACCTCCTGCTGGCCATCCGGGCCGTCTTCCCCGTCACCCTCTCCTCCGTGGAGATCTACCTCCTCATCGTCCTGGCCATGAGCTTTATCAGTTGGGCGGGCCTCGCCAGGGTCATCCTCGGCATGGTCCTCTCCATCAAGGAGCAGGAGTTCGTCCTGGCCGCCCGGGCCCTGGGCGCCGGCGACCTCCGGATCATCCTCCGCCACATCCTCCCCAACACCCTCTCTTACACGATTATCGCCCTGACGCTCGCCGTCCCGGGCTTCATCCTCGCCGAATCGGCCCTGAGCTTCCTCAGCCTGGGGATCCAGGAGCCTTACCCGAGCTGGGGCAACATGCTCACGGCCGCCATGAGCGTCCGGGTCCTCACCACCGCCCCGTGGGTCCTCATCCCGGGCGCCTGGATCGCCCTCACGATCGTCTCCTTCAACTTCCTGGGAGACGGCCTGCGGGACGCCCTCGACCCCCGATTCAAGGCCTGAGGGTCAGCCAACGCCTTGACGCTCGGGCGAGAATCGGCTATGGTAAGGTGTCATGTGTTCCTTTTGCCACAGGGAAAGGCGGCGAACTGTTGTCCTCCAGGGATGGCTGTTCACCCTGATCCTTGCGCTTTGGGGGGTCTTTCTCCTTGCAGTGCCGGCGGAGGCCAAGCCGCAATTGGGAGAGGTCCTCGTCCAGGTCGGCAACGACCATGTCTTCGCTTCCACCACGCTCATTGAGGGCTTCCCGCGGGAGCTGGTGGAGGAGATCCACAACGGGTTCTCCAAGGACTTCTTCTTCTACATCTCCCTCTACAAGCGGTGGAGCTTCTGGCCGGATGAGATCCTGGCCGTCAAGACGATCACGCGGCGCGTCAAGTACGACACCCTGAAGAAGACCTACCGCGTGACTTCCACCGACGGCGACCACCAGGAAACGCTCACGTTCGACAACTTCGAAAAGCTGAAGGCCTGGGTCAGCCGCCTGGCGCAGGTCCCCGTCGCCCCCACGGGGCTCCTGAAAGGCGGGGAGCCGTACTTCGTGCGGATCAAAGGGGAGTCGAAAACCTCCAACATCCCGTTCTTCCTTGAATACCTCTTCTTCTTCCTCCCCTTGAGCGACTTCACCACGTCCGCCCGGCAATCCCCCGTGTTCACCCTGCGGGAGCCATAGACCCTCACGAGAGGCGCATCATGCCCGACCTGCCAGTGACACCCCAGGAACCGCCTCCCCCCCAGCGGCGCCGGACGTTGTGGCTCCTGCTCGCGCTACTCGGCGTGCTGGTGGGCACCACCGTCGTCGAGCTGATTTTTTTCGGGGGAGGGCGTCAGGCGCTCGGCCGCAACCTCCTGGTGCTGACGCTCCTCAACGCCAACGGCCTCCTGCTCCTGGTCCTGGGCCTCCTGATCGGCCGGCATCTCTACAAGCTCTACCTGGAGCGCAAGCTGCCGGGCGGCCGGTTCCGATCGCGTCTGGTCCTGACGTTCGTCGGTCTGACGCTGATTCCCTCCATCCTGTTGTTCGTGATCGCCAGCGGGTTGCTCACACAGACCTTCAACACCTGGTTCCGCCACCAGGTCGAGACGCCGCTTCAGGACTCCCTGGAGTTGGCACGGGCCTATTATCAAGGATTGGAGCGGCAGGCCCTCCACTACGCTCAGCAGATTGGCCAAAGGCTGCCGGACGCCTCCCCACAGGCTTCACAATCCCTGGAGTCCTTCCTCGCGCAGAAACGGGAAGAATACGGCCTGGGGGCGGTGGAGGTGTACACGCCGCGCGGCCGGCTGGTCGCCCGGGCTCTCGGAAGGGATGCCCCCCTTCCTCCCCGCGAGCCGACGGATCTCCTGGATCGGATCCGCCGTGACGAGAGAGCGACGGCGGTTCAATCGCTTCCCGATGCAGGCGAGTGGATCCGCGGGGGGGCCGTGTACCGGGACGCGCAGGGGAGCATGGCAGGCCTCGTGCTGGTCTCCTATTTCCTTTCCCCGGCGTTTGCCGGGCGGGCGACCACCATTGCGGAAGCGTTCGAGGAGTCACAGCAGTTGCAGATCTTCAAAGGACCGATCAAGTGGACCTACCTGCTGACGTTCCTCCTGGTGACCCTCATCGTCCTGTTCGCCTCCATCTGGGCCGGCCTCCAACTGGCCAAGGGGATCACGGTCCCGATCCAGCACCTGGCCGTGGCCACGCAGGCCGTGGCCGAGGGGCGTCTCGACCACCGGATCCCCGTCCAGCCGCCCGACGAGCTCGGGATGCTGGTGGACTCCTTCAACCGGATGACCGCCGATCTGCAGATCAGCAAGGAGCAGATCGAGCAGACGCACCGTTCCCTCCTGGCCTCTCACCGGGAGCTGGAACAGCGCCAGGTCTACATGGGGGCTGTCCTCGCGCACATCGGCACGGGCGTGATCTCCCTGGACACCCGGGGGCGGATTGCGACGATCAACCGGGCCGCCGGCGCCATCCTTGACCTCGATGCGGCGGCGGCGCTCGGCCGTCCCTACCGGGAGATCCTCGCCGGCCCCCCCTTCTCCGAGATCGCGGCGCAGATTCAAAAGATGGAGGAAGGCGGCTCGGCGACCCGGCGGGAGGTCCAGGTCCCCTTGCCCGGCCGCTCCGTGATCCTGCGCCTGCACCTCTCCCCCCTCCAGGACAGCGCGGGATCACCGCTAGGCTCCCTCCTGGTCTTCGATGACCTCACCGACCTCCTCCAGGCCCAGAAGATGGCCGCGTGGAAGGAGGTGGCCCAGC
>JACRHK010000135.1 GCA_016217625.1 Nitrospirota bacterium | reverse complement strand
GTGAGTCGCGCAACCTCTCATAGATCTGTTGTACAGTGACGGATGAAAGTCGCGATTGTCCATGACTGGCTGACGGGAATGCGGGGCGGGGAGCGCTGCCTGGAGGTCTTCTGCGAGCTCTTCCCCGATGCGACGCTCTTTACGCTCTTTCACTTCAAGGGGAGCGTCTCTCCGACGATCGAGGGGATGGCGATCCGGACCTCGTTCCTTCAGCGTTTTCCCGGGCTGGAGCGCCGGTACCGCTATTACCTTCCCCTCTTTCCCCTAGCCGTGGAGCGGTTTGATCTCAGGGACTTCGACCTGGTGCTGAGCAGCAGTCACTGCGTGGCCAAGGGGGTGCGTCCGCGGGAGGGCGCCTTCCACCTTTGCTACATACACGCGCCGATGCGGTACGTGTGGGACCGCTACCGCGACTATGCGGGGCGCGCGGGGAGGCTCACGCGGTGGGGCCTGGGGCTTGCCGCTCCGTTCTTGAGGCGGTGGGACGTGGCGTCGAGCCGCAGGGTCCATCGCTTCATCGCCAACTCCCGGCACGTGGCGGAGCAGGTCCGGCGCCTCTACGGGCAGAAGGCCGAGGTCGTCTATCCCCCGGTGGAGACGAAGCGGTTTTATCTCTCCCCCGAGCAGGACGACTATTATCTCAGCGTCTCAGCCCTGGTGCCTTACAAGGCCGTGGACCTGGCGATTGAGGCGTTCAACCGCCTGAAGCGCCCTCTATGGATCGTCGGATCCGGTCCGGATGAGCGGCGGCTCCGTAAGATAGCCGGGCCCACGATCCGCTTCCTCGGACGGGTGCCCTACGAGGAGCTGCCGGCCTATTATGCCCGCTGCCGCGCTCTGATCTTTCCCGGCGTGGAGGATTTCGGCATTGCGCCCCTGGAGGCGATGGCCTCCGGCCGGCCGGTGATCGCTCTTGGCGAGGGAGGCGCCTTGGAGTCGGTGGTGCCGGCCGATGATCCCGATGGGCGTCCGCCGACGGGCCTGTTCTTCGAGCCCCAGACGGCGGCAGCTCTGGTCGAGGCGGTGCGAAGGTTCGAGAGCGGCGCGGTGCAGTTCGATCCGCCTGCGCTCCGCCGGCACGCGGAGGGGTTTGATCGAGCCATCTTCAAGGAGAAAATGCGAAATTTGATTCAGGATTTAATAAAATCCCCCCTCGCCCCCCTTTGTCAAAGGGGGGAACGGGGGGATTAGGGGAGTCAGGGTGCGGGATGAAATCCGAAATGATAAATCCGAAATCCGAAACAAGCTCAAATGACCTAAATTCAAATTGCGTTTATGGCATTTTTGGATTTGAAACTTTGAATTTGTATAGAGTTTCGAGTTTCGGATTTAGGATTTGGAGGGAGGTATGCTGAAAAAACATAGCCAGGTCTTTCTCAGCCTCCTCTTCGTGGCGGACCTTCTCACGCTAACGGCCGCCTGGATCGTGGCCTATTTCCTCCGGTTCCATTCGGGGCTCTTTGCGCTGGAGAAGGGCATCCCCCCCTTTGAGGCCTACCTGGCGCTTCTTCCCTTCGCCCTGGTGGTCTGGGCCGTTACGCTCAAAATGATGGGACTCTACCAGCCTCGCCGCGGCCTCTCTCTCGTCCATGAGTTCTGGGATATTATCAAGGCCTCCACGCTGGCCACGATGGTCCTCATCCTGGTGACGTTTTTCTACCGCGAGGAGTCGTACTCCCGGATCGGGATGGTCCTGTTCTGGGGGACGAGCACGTCGCTCCTGGCCCTCAACCGGGGGACGGCCCGCGAGGTCCTGCGGTTCTTTCGGAGTCGGGGCCACAACCTCCGCTACCTCCTGATCGTCGGCGCGGGGGCGCTGGGGCGTCAGCTCCTGGAGCGGGTCCGCGACAACCCCTGGCTGGGCCTGCGGGTCGTCGGGTTCCTGGACGAGACGGCCCCTGAAGGGACGTCCGTGGCAGGCGTCCCCGTCCTGGGCGGCGTGAAGCGGCTCAAGGAGGTCCTCCGCAGGCACGCCGTGGACCAGGTCATCTTCGCCCTGCCGATCGAAGCCCACGGGGCGCTCGAGGCCGGCCTCTCCGACCTGGCCGACGAGACGGTGGACATCAAGCTGATCCCCGATGTCCTGGAATACCTGATGCTGAATGCGGGAGTGGAGGACCTCGACGGCCTTCCCATCGTGAACCTCTCGGCGTCCCCCCTCTACGGGTGGGATCGGGTGGTGAAACGCCTGGCGGATGGCGTCCTCTCGCTCGGGGTGCTCACGGCGACGGCGCCGTTGTGGCTGCTCATCTCGGCCGCGATCAAGCTCACCTCGCCGGGGCCGGTCTTTTTCCGGCAGGAGCGGATGGGGCTCGGGGGGGAGGTCTTCATGATGCTCAAGTTCCGGACGATGGTCGCGGGGGCCGAGGAAGAGACGGGGCCTGTGTGGGCGCAGGCGGAAGACCCGCGCCGAACGCGCGTAGGAGTCTTCCTCCGACGGACGAGCCTCGATGAGCTGCCCCAGTTCTGGAATGTCCTGAAAGGGGAGATGAGCATCGTGGGGCCGCGGCCCGAGCGGCCGGTCTTCATCGGGGAGTTCAAACAGCAGATCCCCCGGTACATGCTCCGCCACAAGGTGAAGGCGGGCATCACCGGCTGGGCCCAGGTCAACGGCTTGCGGGGGAACACCTCGATTGAGAAGCGGCTGGAGTACGACCTCTACTACCTGGAGCACTGGTCGCTGGCCTTCGACCTCAAGATCATGTGGTTGACGATCTGGAAAGGGCTCATTCACCGGAATGCGTATTGACCTTGACAAGTCAGGAGTCAGAAGTCAGAAGTCAGAGGGGTATTCCCAAATCTGAAAACTCAGAGGGAGCGGTTTGCTGTCGGGGATCCCATGAAAAATGGTTCTTCCGGGTTTAGTGTGGGTGAACCCCGTTAGAAAGTTCCTGTCTGTCGGCAGACAGGCAGGTGGGGTTCTAAACCTCATCCTCGCTATCATATTTTTACCCCGCTCAAAGGGCTGGGCTTTCTTTCTAACGGGGTGAATGGGTGGAAAAGAGTCTCCTCTCCCTGTAGCGCGGGGGCTTGTCCCCCGCTATGCGGCCCACAAGGGGCCGCGCTACGGGAAACGATCGAGGGGGGATTTTCTCCAAACCTTTCCAACAAATCCCCCCATTGCCCCCCTTTGCTAAAGGGGGGAAAACTATGGGCATCAAGAAGCGGGAAGGGGGAGGGTTGTCATATTGACCCACAGAAAAACCTGAAGAGCCTGAAAATACCTCCTTTCCTATCGGGGCGTTGTCGTAGGATAGGCCTCCTTTCTACGAAATGCAAAGTGCAAAGCGCAAAATGCAAAATTGTTCATTTTGACAGATGGCAATGCAATATGTATCATCAATGCAGCTTGTTGCTATTTTTCGGAGGACGTCATGGGGAAAACGACCGTCGTCATCAACGAGAAGCTGATCGAGGAGGCTGTCCGGGCTTCGGGTGCGAAAACGAAGCGGGAGGCCATCGAGGCGGGCCTGCGCGAGCTGGTCCGGCGCGCCACTCGCGAGGCCTTTCGCAAAGAATTGGGGACGTTCGATCTGGACCTGACCTTAAACGAGTTAAAGCGGCTGCGTCATGCCCGGTGAGTGGGTGTTGATTGACACCTCCCTCTGGGTTTTCACTATGTTCCGAAGTTCTGCCTTTCAGGCGGGATAATCCGCCTCAGGCGGACCATACCCAATAATCCCCCTACATCCCCCTTTACTAAAGGGGGACAGAGGGGGATTAGTAAAGGGGGGCGAGGGGGGATTATTCGTTACAGTGAAGCCCCCGACCAGGCGTCGGGGGAGCTTCACAGCAGGTTGACGCGAAGGAATCGGCGCCTTGCAACCACCTCCGGGGTATGGTATAGTTGTTCCGTTCCCAGGGGGTTTCATGTCGCTTCCTAAAACTCAATCATTTCAAGGCATTCCGTCCCGTCCGCCTGAGGCGGATGTGTCCCAGGTGATCGCCCTGATCCCCGCCCGCTATGGTTCCACCCGTTTCCCCGGCAAGCCGCTGGCCCTGCTGCACGGCCGCCCCATGATCCAGCATGTGTATGAGCGGGCCAGGCAGGCGGCGCTGGTGGAAGAGGTCCTCGTCGCGACGGACGATGCCCGCATTCTGGAAGCTGTCCGCGCCTTCGGGGGGGAGGCGGTGATAACCGGGACCCACCACCGGACGGGGACGGAGCGGGTGGCGGAGGTGGCGGCGTTGCGGTCCGCCGAGATCGTCGTGAACGTCCAGGGCGACGAGCCCCTGATCGATCCGAGGGCAATCGATGCCGCGGTCCGGCCGCTCCTGGAAGACCCCTCCCTGGAGATGGCGACGCTGGCGACGCCCATCCGCCGGGCGGAAGAGCTGTTCGATCCCCATGTCGTCAAGGTGGTCGTCAATCAACAAGGGGACGCCCTGTACTTCTCCCGGGCGCCGATACCTTTTAATAGAAGCCAGAAGTTCTTTACTTCACCCCCCTCCTTAGCCCTCCCCCCCTCGAGGGGGGAGGAAAGTGGTGGGGGGGGACGTTCTAAGGTCAGGCGTCAGTTGTCAGGATTCAGCTACCGCCATGTGGGGCTGTACGCCTACCGCCGGGACTTTCTGCTCCGGATGGCCCAGTGGCCGCCCACACCCCTGGAGGAAGCGGAGCGGCTGGAACAGCTCCGCGTGTTGGAGCACGGGCATCGCATCCGGGTGGTCCTGGTGGACGATTCCGCCCCCGGCGTGGACACGCCTGAAGACTTGGAGCGGATCCGGATACTGAAGTCAAGAGTCAAGAGTCAGAAGTCAGGAGTCAAGAGTCAGGAGTCAGGAGAAAAGCGGTGACGAAGT
>JACRHK010000130.1 GCA_016217625.1 Nitrospirota bacterium | reverse complement strand
GGATGTGGGATGATGAAGCTGTAGCGCGGGGGCTTGTCCCCCGCTACACGCAAGCGGCCCACGAGGGGCCGCGCTACAAGATGTCTTGGAAATGCGGGACGGTTACAACCCCGCCGCCTTCCGAAGGGTCTCGGCCAGGTTGGTCCGCTCCCAGGTGAAGTCGGGGTCGTTGCGGCCGAAGTGCCCGTAGGCCGCCGTCTTCCTGTAGATCGGTCTCAGCAGGTCGAGCGTGCGGATGATCCCCTTGGGCGTCATGTCGAAGTGATCGCGGACGAGCTTGACGATCCGCTCCTGGGGAATCTTCCCCGTCCGGTAAGTGTCAATCAGGATCGAGACCGGCTCCGGCACGCCGATGGCATAGGCGAGCTGCACTTCGCATTTCTCGCAGATGCCGGAGGCCACCAGGTTCTTGGCGATGTAGCGGGCCATGTAGGAAGCGGAGCGATCCACCTTGGACGGGTCCTTGCCGGAGAAGCAGCCGCCCCCGTGGCTCCCCACGCCGCCGTAGCTGTCGACGATGATCTTCCGCCCCGTGAGCCCCGTGTCGCCCTGGGGACCGCCGATGACGAACCGCCCCGTGGGGTTGATGTGGTAGGTGATATGCTCCTCGTTCAGGAGCGACGGCGGGATAACCGGCTTGATGATTTTCTCGATCATGTCCTCCCGGATCTCCTTGAGCGTCACGTCGGGGCTATGCTGCGTGGAGAGGACGACGGTTTGAACCCTGAAAGGTTTGCTGTCCCGGTACTCCACCGTGACCTGGGACTTGCCGTCCGGCCGGAGGTATCCCAAGATATCTTTCTTCCGCGCCTCGGCGAGCCTCCGTGTCAGCTGGTGGGCCAGCATGATCGGCATCGGCATCAGCTCCGGAGTCTCGTTGCAAGCGTAGCCGAACATGAGCCCCTGATCCCCCGCCCCGCCCATGTCCACGCCCATGGCGATATCGGGCGACTGGCGGTCGATGGCGGTGAGCACGGCGCAGGTCTCGTAATCGAACCCGTACTTCGCCCGGGTGTACCCGATATCCCGGATCGTCTCCCGGACGATGTCGGGGACGTGGGCGTACCCCGTGGTCGTGATCTCTCCGGCCACGAAGACCAGCCCCGTCGTGACCAGCGTTTCGCAGGCCACGCGGCACTGCGGGTCCTGGCCGAGCAGCGCGTCCAGGATCGCATCGGAAATCTGGTCGGCGATCTTATCGGGATGTCCCTCCGTCACCGACTCGGAGGTGAACAGATAATTGACGCGGCTCATCAGCGTGCCCTCCTCTCTTGCGCCCTTAGGGCAGAATAGGCCAATGGAGGTTTTCTACAGGAATTCCGAAGAGTTGTCAAGGAGAAATTGTCATGGAAATCATGTTTCAAGGAAAGTCCGCGACAATCCTCACGTCACCTCGGACAGTTCCACCTTCACGTCGTATCCAAGCTGATGAAGATAGCGGGAACAATCCTCCCAGGTCAGACCGAATTCCCGGACATCGGCCAGCCCGAGGCGCGCCAGAATCTCCCGGATCAATTCGAAATGCTCCTCTTCAAAGTCGGCCTCCCGGATCATCTCCTCGGCCCAGTCCACGAGGACAGGCAAATCAATGGTCCTGTTGACATACTTTATGAGCATCTCCGCGAGCGTTTTTCTTGTAACCAGCATGATTATTCCCTCTTAACCGTCCTGTGGCCGGTGTCCACAGGATACTTTTCGTGCAGTTCCACCAAATCTCCCTTCTCGTTATAGACTTCCTGGAAGAACCTGACCGTCACCTCATTTGCATCGACTTCTTTCACGTACCTTGCCTTCCATCCGTGTTTTCCTTTGACTTCGAGCAGGTACCTTCTGCCACCCGGCAACTCCTTCCACTTGGGAAACTTCTTTTCATTGAGTCGCCGCTTGTTTTCCAGATTCATTGATAAACATTATACCACATAAGCAAAATCTCTCACAGCAGGCAGACCTGCCCGCCCTCCTCCGAGATGTCTTCCGGGAACCGCCGGATCATATACTTGAGGACCTGCTCATGGGCCTCCGTGGCCGTGTCGCAGCGCAGCACCTCCTCGGCCAAGGCCCGCGCCTCGGCGTACGTGCAGGCCCGCAGGATCTTCTTCACCCGGGGGATGGAGAAGGAGAGCATCGAGAGGTCCTGGAACCCCAGGCCCAGCAGCACCAGGCAGTAGAGGGGATCGCCCGCCATCTCGCCGCACATCCCCACCGGGATCCCCTGGCGCCGTCCCGCCTCCACGATCATCTGGAGCGTCCGGATGACGGCCGGGTGAAGGGGTTCGTAGAGATACGCGACGTGTTCGTTCATCCGGTCGATCGCCAGAGAGTACTGGATGAGGTCGTTGGTGCCGACGCTGAAGAAGCTCGCCTCCTTGGCCAGGATGTCGGCGATCAGCGCGGCGGAGGGCACCTCGATCATGATCCCCACGGGGATCTCCTCCCGGAACGGGACCCCCTCGCGGCGGAGATCCCGCTTGACGTCTTCGAGGATCAAGTTGGCCTCCCGCAATTCGCGGAGGCCGGAGATCATCGGATACATGACCCGTACATCGCCGAAGTGGCTGGCCCGCAGGATCGCCCGGAGCTGGGCGCGGAAGAGGTCCTGCTCCCGGAGGCAGAACCGGATCGCCCGGAGGCCCAGGGCGGGGTTGGATTCCTCCACCTGCGCCAGGTGGCTCGCCACCTTGTCTCCTCCCATGTCCAGCGTCCGGATGATCACCGGATGGGGGGACAGCCGTTCCGCCGCGGCCCGGTAGACCTGGAAGTGCTCCTCCTCCGAGGGGAGGTCCGGACGGTTCATGAACAGGAACTCGGTCCGGAAGAGCCCGATGCCGGCAGCCCCGTACTCCAGGATGGTGGGCAGCTCCTCGGGGAGCTCCAGGTTCGCGGCCAGGTGGATCAGCGTGCCGTCCTGCGTCTGGGCGGGCAGATCCCGGATCTTGGTCAGCTCCCGCTCGTAGTAGCGGTAGCGCCGCTGCCGTTCCTCGTACTCGATGCGGAGGGCCTCGTCCGGACGGAGGATGACGATGCCCCGGTTGCCGTCCACGATGACGGAATCGCCCGTCTCGGCCAGTGTGGTAATCCGATCCAGTCCCACGACCGCGGGGATCTCCAGAGAGCGCGCCATGATGGCCGTGTGGGACGTTCTCCCACCCACCTCGGTCACAAACCCCACTACGCGTCCCTTCTTCATCTGGAGGGTATCCGACGGCGCCAGGTCGTGAGCCACCACGATGACCCCGTCGGGCAGCTCGCCCAGGCTCTCCATCTGCTGCCCGGAAAGGTTCCTCAGCACCCGCTCTCCCACGTGCTCAATGTCCGTTTTCCATTTTTTCATCTCTTCATCGGCAATAGCGTCAAAACTTTGTATGTATTTTTCCAGCACCTTTTTGAGCGCCCACTCCGCGTTGACGCGGCTGGAGCGGATTTCCTCTATCGTCTTCCCTACCAACATTTTATCTTCCAGCGTGAGCATATGCGCGATGAGGATATTGCTGAGATCCTTCCCCACGTCGTGGGTCAGGCGGTTCTTGATGTCCTCGAGCTGGTCCTTGGAAGTCTCCACGGCGCGCTTGAAGCGGGAGATCTCGGCCTCAACCAGATCCTCGGACACCTCGTGACGCCGCACGGAGACCCGCTGGCGGTCCAACAGATGGATGTGGCCGATCATGATCCCCGGAGAGACCCCGATCCCCTTGAAGATCGACCGATGCCCGATTTCCTCGTACGGACTCATTCCCGTTCCCCGACCCGTTCGGCCACGAGCGCGGACAGGCTGTCGAGGGCCTGGGGGGCGTCTTCCCCGGCGGCGCGGAGGGTCAGCAGGGCCCCCTTGCCGGCCGCGAGCATCATGATCCCCATGATGCTCTTGCCGTTGACCTCCATCCCGTCCTTGACGAGGGTGATGGCGGCGTGGAACCGG
>JACRHK010000129.1 GCA_016217625.1 Nitrospirota bacterium | reverse complement strand
ATCCTTGGCGGGGTCGGCCACAACCGGCGCGTACCGATCACCCCAAACCGGACATTTCTACCTTGGTAGGAATAGGACATTTCTAAATTGGGTTGACACGGCGCGGGAAAACGCTTGACAAGTTGGAAGGGCCCCGTTATATTAGCGAGGTTTTGCGCTGTGAACCCCCGGGGGCGATCTCTTTGAAGCATTTCCGCGAAGTCGGATCCCTTTTCGCGTGCAGTGTTGTGAGCGGCAACGGAGGATCGGGTAGTGCCCACGATTAGCCAGTTGGTCCGGATAGGACGGTATCAGGTCGAAGCGAAGACCAAGAGCCCCGCCCTGAAGGGGGCTCCTCAGAAGCGGGGCGTCTGCATCCGGGTCTACACGACGACGCCGAAGAAGCCGAACTCGGCTCTTCGGAAGGTGGCGCGGGTCCGCCTGACCAACGGGATGGAGGTGACGACCTACATCCCGGGCGTCGGGCACAACCTCCAGGAACATTCCATCGTGCTCATCCGCGGCGGGCGGGTCAAGGACCTACCCGGGGTGCGGTATCACATCGTGCGGGGCACGCTCGATACGGTGGGTGTCGCCAACCGCAAGCGGGGCCGCTCCAAGTACGGGGCGAAGCGGCCGAAGTAAAGACGAAGACAGAAGATAGAGGATGGAAGAATAGGTAGCACGGTATGCCGAGACGGCGCGTGGTGGAAAAGCGGGACGTGTTGCCCGATCCCAAGTACGTCAACAAGACGGTGAGCCGCTTTATCAACGTCCTCATGCGGCGGGGGAAGAAGAGCCTTGCCGAGCGTCTCTGCTACGGGGCGTTCGACATCATCCAGGCCAAGACCAGCAACGACCCGCTGAAGGTCTTTAAAGCCGCCCTGGACAACGTGCGTCCCGTGGTGGAGGTGAAATCCCGCCGGGTGGGCGGCGCTTCCTACCAGGTGCCGGTGGATATCCGCCCGGCGCGGCGGTCGGCGCTGGCCTACCGTTGGCTGGTCACTTATGCGAAACAGCGCGGCGACCACAAGACCATGCGGGAGAAGCTGGCGGCGGAGATGCTGGATGCCTCCAACAACACGGGGGGCGCGGTGAAGAAGAAGGAGGATGTGCATCGGATGGCCGAGGCCAACAAGGCCTTCGCGCATTATCGGTGGTGAGACAGCTTTCAGCAGTCAGCCGTCAGCGGTCAGCCGATCACTGAAAGCTGAGCGCTGATTGCTGAAAGCTTTGTGACGAGGTTTATTGTGCCTAGAGAATATCCCTTAGAGCGCACCCGCAACATCGGCATCATGGCGCATATCGATGCGGGGAAGACCACGACGACGGAGCGGGTCCTCTACTACACGGGGGTCTCCTACAAGATGGGCGAGGTCCACGAAGGGACCGCCGTCATGGACTGGATGCCCCAGGAGCAGGAGCGGGGGATCACCATCACGTCGGCGGCGACGACCTGTTTCTGGCGGGACCATCGCATCAACATCATCGATACGCCGGGGCACGTGGACTTCACCATCGAGGTGGAGCGGAGCCTGCGGGTCCTGGACGGCGCCGTGGCGGTCTTCGACGCGGTGGCGGGCGTGGAGCCTCAGTCGGAGACGGTGTGGCGGCAAGCCGACCGGTATCAGGTGCCACGGATCGCCTTTATGAACAAGATGGATCGGGTGGGGTCCGATTTCTTCGCCAGCGTCCAATCGATGATCGACCGGCTGGGGGCTCGGCCGGTGCCGGTCCAGATCCCCATCGGGAAAGAGGAGAGCTTCCAGGGGGTTGTTGACCTGCTCACGATGCAGGGGATCGTGTTTAAAAACGAAACGCTCGGGGCCCAATACGTCATTGAGCCGGTCCCGGACGATCTGATCCCCCTGGCCAAGACCTGGCGCGAGCGGCTCCTCGAGGCGGCGGCGGAAATCGACGAGGAGGTCATGGGGCTTTACCTCGGCGGCCAGGAAGTCCCGATCGATCTGCTGCGCGCAGCCATCCGCAAGGGGACCGTTACCCGGCAGATCACGCCCGTGCTGTGCGGCGCGGCATTTCAGAACACGGGAGTTCAGTCCCTGCTGGACGCGGTGGTCGACTACCTCCCCTCTCCGATGGACATCCCTGCCGTGATGGGGAAGGATGCGGAGACGGGAGCGGAGGCCTCACGCCCGGTGGATGACGGCGCCCCCTTCTCGGCCCTCGCGTTCAAGATCATGAGCGACCCGTTCGTGGGGCAGCTCACCTTCCTCCGGGTCTATTCCGGCGTGCTCTCGAGCGGCTCCTACGTGTACAATAGCACGAAGGGGAAGCGGGAGCGGATCGGCCGGCTGCTGAAGATGCACGCGAACAAGCGCGAGGAGATCAAGGAGGTCTACGCGGGCGACATCGCGGCCGCCGTCGGCCTCAAGCAGACGCTGACGGGCGACACCCTCTGTGACGAGGCCCACCCCGTGATCCTGGAGGCGATAGAGTTCCCCGAGCCGGTCATCTCGGTGGCCATCGAGCCCAAGACGAAGGCGGACCAGGAAAAGCTGGGGATCTCGCTGCAGAAGCTCGCCCAGGAAGACCCCTCTTTCCGCGTCTTCACGGACGAGGAGACGGCGCAGACCATCATCTCGGGAATGGGGGAGCTGCATTTAGAAATCATCGTGGACCGGATGCTCCGGGAGTTCAAGGTCGACGCCAACGTGGGGAAGCCCCAGGTCGCTTACCGGGAGACCATCCGCGAGAAGGCGCGGGCTGAGGGAAAATACGTGCGCCAGACGGGCGGCCGCGGGCAGTACGGACATGTCTGGATGGAGGTGGAGCCGCTGGAGTCGGGCCAGGGGGTCGAGTTCGCCAGCAAGATCGTGGGCGGCGTGGTCCCGCGGGAGTACATTCCCGCCGTGGAGAAGGGGGTCCGCGAAGCGGCGGAGGGCGGGGTGCTCGCCGGCTATCCGCTGGTCGACTTCCGGGCGTCCCTCTATGACGGATCCTACCACGAGGTCGACTCCTCGGAGATGGCCTTCAAGATCGCGGGGTCGATGGGGTTCAAGGCGGCGGTCGGACGGGCGCGCCCGGTCCTGCTGGAGCCCGTGATGTCGGTCGAGGTCGTGGTCCCCTTGGAGTACCTGGGTGCCGTGAT
>JACRHK010000125.1 GCA_016217625.1 Nitrospirota bacterium | reverse complement strand
AGGGCGAGGATCTCCGGCTCCCGCTGGGTGAGGCTCGCCTTCATGGGGAAGTCGGTCTGAGGAAGATTCAGCGTCGCTTTGTAGTCCATCGGCTGGGCCACCGCGCCATTTTCCATTGCAGGATAAACGAAAGATGCGATTCACCTTAACACCGGAAGGGATCAAAGTCAAGAACCCTAAAGAGAGGCTCTATTCGGATCGGAGAGCGACGATCGGCTCCACGCGGGCGGCCTGGCGAGCAGGGTAATAGGTAAACACGAGTCCCACAGTAGTCGAAAACGCGATCCCAACGAGTGGTGAGAGGAACGAGTAGAGCACAGGTAGCTCTAACATGCGGGCTGCCAGCCATGCGACCCCTATGCCCACGACGATCCCTCCTAGGCCGGCACTCAAGCAGAGGAAGGTGCCTTCCAACAAAAACTGTCGAAGGATATCCTTGTCCTTCGCCCCCAAGGCTTTCCGTAGACCAATCTCGCGCGTCCGTTCCCTTACGGATACCAGCATGATGTTCATCACCCCGATCCCCCCTACTAGGAGGGCAATACTCGCCACACCCCCAATCACCAGCGTGGCGGTGCGAACCAGCCGGCGAGAGGCCTCCACCACCTCCAGAGCGCTGTGGACCCAGTGCGCACTGCCTGGGCCGTAAATTTTTCCTAATAGGGCTCGGACTTCCGCCATGCCGCGTTCAATGGCCACTCCCTCATCCAGGGCGACATATGCCCGGTCTAATTCTCGAACAGGGGCATGTTTACGGAAGGTAGTCAAAGGGAGATAGGCAACGGGAACTCCCGCTCCGATCTCGGTGCTCTTATCCTGCACGATGCCGACACAGCGAAACTCCAGTCCTTCGATCAGCAGTGAGGCTTTCTCCGGTGGGATGGCCTGCCGAAAGAGCCTGCGCGCGGCGGTTTCATTCAGAACGACCACGTTCCGAACTTCCTGAACATCAAACTCCATCAAGAAGCGACCCCAAAGGGGCCGGAGGCGGCGAACCTGCAGATAGCTCGGCGTGGTGCCGATGACCGGGATGGGATGGGTTTCCCTGCTATACTGGAACCGCATCGTATGCTGAATTTGAGGTGCAACTTGAGCCACACTCAGACAGCGATCTTGGAGGCGCAGGAGGTCGCGATCCTGGATGAAGCGTTCTTCTCTCGCCCCTGCCGGTCGGTATCTCCCGATGATCAGGACATTGGCACCGAGCTCATTGATCTTGTCTTGTATCACAGCCCGGTTCCCCTCGCCAATGGCCACGACCGCCATCAGGGCCGCCACGCCAATGACGATCCCTAACCCGGCCAGGAAAGACCGTAGCGGGTGGATCCGCAGGCTCTGGAGGGCCTGTCGAAGTAGGTCCGCGGGGGCAATCATCGGGAAAGAGCGAGGATCCTATCCATCGCTCCGGCGGATCTTCGTCCGGACTCCTTCCTGAAGCCGCTCTGTCCCAGCCACAGCAACCCATGCCCCGGGAAAGAGGCCCTCCAAGATCTCGACATACTGCTCATCGGTTAACCCAACACGAACGACCTGTCGCCGGGCCACCTGGTTCTCAATGACAAAGACAAACCGGGTCGGGCCCTCCGTCTGGATCGCCTCCAACGGGACGAGAAGGGTCTGTCGCCGTTCCTCCACGAAGATCCGCGCATCCCCCTGCATCCCCAGCTTGAGCAAGGTCTGCGGCTGGTTTTCCTCGGCAAGATCGCAGCGGACCTGCACGACGCCGAGCGAACCCGGAGGCGCCATCTCGCCCCGGCTCACCTCGGAGGCAATCGATCGAACGGTTCCCCTCAGCGGCTCCAGCCGGAACGGCGCAACCCACTCCACCCGCTGCCCCTCCCGGATCCGCCCGATATCCAGGGGGCTGACCTCTGCCAGCACCTGGAGATGTCGGATGTCGGCCAGGATGAGCAACGGGGTCTTGGCATCAGGATCGAGGAACCCTTCGGCAGGGAGGCGTTGATCGATGACCCTCCCCTCAAGGGGAGCGACAATAACCCATCCCCTTCCCTCGGGAAGAGAACTGGCGCTGAGCAGTTCCCGGTTGGCTTCCAGCTCCCGACGGACTGCTTCTAATTGGACCTTCCCCCTCTGGAGCCGTGTGCGGGCTTCTTCAACCTGCTGGAGGGAGATGGCCTTCGCAATGTACAGCTCCTCAGCCAGCGCCGTTTCCTCGCGGAGCCGGTCATACTCCCCTTGGGCCATTCGGACCTGATCCGCGAGGGGGTCCAGCATCTGGCTGCCCCGAAGGGTCACGAGGACTTGGCCTCTTTTCACCCAATCCCCCTCGGCCACATGAATTGCCCCGACCCAAAGGGGCTTGTTCACCCGGAGATCCCAAGTGCGAGCAGAGACGAGCTTGCCCCGCGCGGAAACCTTCGAGGCGATCGGACCTTGGCGGACCAGTGCGAGAGAGATTTCGACTTCCTGGGACCGCTCCGCCCGCGCAGCCAAGAGCAGCAGGGCTGTCGCCGTCACGATCACGATTCCCCCCAAGAACAGTCGCATGGGTCTCATTCGCTTCAACGGTTGTCTTCACTCCATCGGCAGTTGGCTGAGGGCCTGGTTCATCCGGTACCCCGCGGCGCGGAGGAGGCGAAGCGCTGCAAGCCGATAATCAATGAGGACCGTGAACTGCTCGGTCCTGACCTGGAAGAGAGAGAGCTGGGAACGTTGGAAATCCGTGCTGCTCAAGAGCCCACGGGCAAAACGGAGCTGGTCGATCCGAAAGACCTGTTCTGCCACCTCCAGGCCCTGCGTGAGGATCTGATACCGCCGGTCAATCCCATCCAGTTCCGCGATCCCTTCCTGGATCTCCCGGACAGTCTGCCGCTCGACCGCCTCCCGCCGGAACCCGGTTTCCCGTAAAGCCGCTCGGCTCTTGGTCACAAGGGCAGGTGTCAGCCCCCCGTCGGTCAGGGGAATCGTGAAGACGGCTGAAACCGCCCATTGGGCTTCGGGGGTGTCGCGAAACTGCGTCAGGCTCTCAGAGGGGCTCCCTCCCTGTCCCACCCGCCGGTAAGCGCCGTTTACCGTGAGAAACGGCTCAAGCGGGCTGGCCGCAGTGGCCACGGAAACCTCCGCAACCTTTTTAGCAAGGGCCACATCCCGTAGCTCGAGCCGATGTTGCATGGCATGGGCCATGAGTCGATCCCGATCGAGGGCAAGGGGTCGATGGCTTAGGGTCATGCGCGGGATTAATGGGGTCTCGATGGCCAACCCGATCCGCTCGGCCAGGAGACGCTGCGTATTGCGGACCCGAACCTCCGCCTCAATCAGGCTGTTCTGGTCTCGGCGATATTGCAAGTCCATCTTCATGGCCTCGATCTCCGCCAGCCGCCCCAGGCGCACCTGAGCGCGGGCTACGCGGAGCTGTTCTTCAGAGACCTTCAGGGATTCCGCAGCGATCACCTGCAGCTTCACGGCCTTGAGAAGCTGCAGATAGCTCCCCACCGTCTCCGCGATAAGGGTATCCTCTGCTTTTTCGTACGTCAGGCGAGCCTGTTCCCGGTTCAATCGGGCTATCCGTAAGGGTGCCGCTTCAGCCTGGATCCCCAATGGTGTGAGTGGCTGCTTGTAGGAGAGCCCTATCTCAGGGGCCACCCGGTAGGTAGTTCCCACCGGAACAACCGTCTCCGTCTCTCTCACCCGCTCCAGGACAAGGTTGGCGCCCCACGTCAACCGCCCTCCCCATGCTTCGGAAATGATTGTCTCTTGTTTCCAACCGGATCGGCCCAGGAAAGAGGTACTTGACACGCTCATGCCCCCCTGGGAGGTTTCTATCGAAAGGGGAGTCGGAGGCAGCGTGCCATTGAGGCTGGTCCCCCCATTGAGCGGGCTCTCTTGGTGGGCGCGGCTGGCGGAGAATTCCAGGAACGCTTTCGGCGTGTATCGGGCTAACTCCACTTCATAGGCGGCTTCCGCCGCCGCCAGGCGTTCTCTGGCCTGCCAGATCTCGCGGCTCTGGGAGAGGGCCAGAGCGACGGCCTGCGAAGGAGTCAGCTCCAGCGGCCCCGGAACAGGAGAGACGTGCGGGAGACCCTCTGCTTGTCCAGCCATCACGAGGAAAAAGCCCATCCAGGCTACCAGAGTCATTCCATGGTGCAGGAGGGACTCAGGCACGGACAAGAGGTTCCTTAACGCCTCTCATGGCGCTTCTCAAGGGGAAGGCGCAGCTTATCATCCAGGGGGATTATTCTCCCTCTTATCTCCTCCTTGATCTTTTCGATCTCCCCCCGCAAGCGCCGCACCTCCTCCTCCAAGCGTTTAACCCGTTCCTCTAAAGCAGCTTCCCGGCTGTTCCCTTCCTTCATCCAAGGCCCTGCAGAGCCTGCCCCCTGGACAGGGATCGCCCAGGAAACTAGCCAAATCACCCAAACAACCAGGATAACCTTCCAACTTACTCGTCCCCTCATCTCCCCCTGTGCTGGAGACGCATCCCCTTCGGGGGATGGGGGGGATGTCAAAGTCGTTCCAAACATTTTCAGCACCTCTGCTCTCATTACCGCGTCCAATACCCTAAAGAACTCCTGTCAGGCTTAGACGTCAATCGAATGGGAGACTCCTTCTCCCACACAGGAAGTTTCCACAGATCGCGTGATGGAATGTCAGAACCCCCAGGTATCAAAACCATTCCTGCAGTTCCCTCTTCCCATCGCTTCCTTTGCTCCTCGCTCAGAACCATGGGATTGAACTTATCATAGACCACCCATTTCCCATCCGGCGACCAATTCACACTCCCAACATTGCCCGTCGTGGTCAACCTGCGGAGGATTCGCCCCTGGTTATCGGCAAGATACAGATCCACAACATTCATGCTTCTGGTTGTGTTGTTGCTGGGCTGCTTGAAGATAATCCATTGCCCATCGGGAGACCACACTCCATATTCCTTATCCCTGAAGAGAAGCTGATGATCCTTCCCCTTCAGATCCATCGTGCGATACTCAAGCCTGATCGCCTCGCTATTCAAGTCAACCATGCCATACCTGATACGTAATCCATCCGGTGTAAACGAGGGAGAAAGGACACCCTTTCTATCACCCGTCTGGAAAAATGTGATCTGGCGCGGAGCCGACCCATCTCCTCGCATGACCCAGATGTTTGACACGCCCGGCACTGTCTTCCCATCCTCCCCATCCAAAACAGGCTTGCGCACGAAGACAATCATCTGGCCATCATGAGACCAAGAAAAATCACCATCGTAATGGTCCCCTCGCAACAAAAGGCGCAAGATTCCTTGCTCATATATCCAGGTTTCAGTAGTGAACAGTTTACGTCCTTTCACAGTCAACACAATCCGCCTACCATCCGTGGACACAGCAAACTGTTCAATCAACCCCTTTAGGAGAGGAGTCTTTTGGCTGCCATCCGGACGCATTACATAAACCAAATGCCCCTTCTTCGCAGGTCGATGTAAATAGAAGATCTTCTGATCACGAGGGAAAGGAATACTTCCCACAATGCTGATCGGTTCCTCCGCACCATGCCCCGCCATGCCCAATAGTCCGCTCATACTCAAACCAACAAGTGCCATCGAGCATGCCATGCGCACCCTGTTCAGGCACATGGGCCACCTCCATCGCGAATCTTGTGGTCACCTGGATAGCCAGGGGACCACAAGATTCATCTCAGACTTCAACTGCCAGCAGAAATGGGCTGTTGTGTCATATAGACAGACAAAGATGCACTTTGATTCTCACTTACATCCACATAAGCCGGATAGTCTGTTGCATACCACCAGGGTGAGCCGCCGCCGCTCGTCGCACTGCCAGTGACACCATACCACCCTGTGGTAATGCAGAAACTCCCTCCGCAAAAATCATAATAACACTGAATACCCCCTGGAATTACACAGCTGGTGTAATAATACGAAGGACCCGATGCAGTCAGGTTGGCGTAATAGTTGACATAAACATAATCTTGGAGCACAACATCGCCATAAACATTCCCCCGAGCCGTCGTGCCACCACCACCGCCAAACCGGCCCTTCAGGCCCTGCATCTCCTCTTCGGTCAGGAGCGTAGTGAGGGCCGACTCCGACTTAAGAGCCGCAGCCGCCCACGGTACTGACATCCCGCTAACCATCACCCCCACCAGGACCAACACCATCGCTTGCTTCAACCATTGCGCCTTGCGTGTCATGGTAGTCCTCCTTTGCCTCGGTGTTCAACCTCACCATTACCCTCTCCTCTCACACCTGTCCCCTCCTCGGCACCTCCATTCTCACCCCCTTCCCTGCGCCGGAGATACTCCACCACCTCCCCCACCGTGGCGAGTCCGATGACATCTCCATCCGGAATCTCGATCCCCAGCGCCTGCTCCAGCTCAAACAGCGCTTCCACCCGATCCAACGAATCCATGCCCAGATCCTCGACCAACCGGGTCTCCCTCCCGATCCCTGCAGGGTCAAGATGCTTCACCTTTGCCAGTGCCTGGCTCAGGACTTCTTCGGTCAGCACCCCTCGCTCCAGTCTCACCATCGGCTTCCTCCTGTCTGAACCGCCCTTCGTCAGGGAAATGCCCCCAGGACGACGGAGACATTACTCCCCCCAAAGGCAAACGCATTGGAGAGAGCCACGCGCACCGGCTTCTCACAAGCTTCATTAGGTACATAGTTCAGGTCACACTCCGGGTCTCTTTCCTCCTGGTTGATCGTCGGATGGACCATTCCTGTCTGAATCGTTAGAGCACAGACCGCCAACTCGATGGCCCCCGCAGCGCCGATGGTATGCCCGATGAGTGATTTCGTAGAGTTGACAAGGAGCCTGGCGGCGTGCTCCCTGAACACGGCCTTCATGGCTCGCGTTTCCACCGCGTCGTTCAGGAGAGTCGAAGTCCCATGGGCATTCACGTAACCCACCTGCTCGGGGGGAATTCGGGCATCCTTCAGGGCCAGCTCCATGCACCGGGCGATTTCTCTCCCGCTGGGCTCTGGCATGACCATATGGTACGCCTCACTGGCTGCGCCGTAACCCAGGAACTCGGCATAGATGTCCGCTTTCCGCCGCCGGGCATGAACCAGATCTTCCATCACCAGCACCCCCGCCCCTTCCCCCATCACAAACCCATCCCTCCATCGGTCAAAAGGGCGGCTCGCCCGTTCCGGCTCGTCGTTTCGGCAGGAGAGCACACGGAGGGCGGAAAACCCCGCCATCGTGAGGGGTTGGATGCAGGCTTCCGCCCCTCCAGCAATCATGAGGTCGCACCGACCCCACTTGATCATCTCCGCCGCGTAGGTCACCGCATGCGCTCCTGAGGAACAGGCAGCCGCCACCGTCCAGCTTGGCCCCCGCAACCCCAACACCATGCTCACCTGCGCAGAGGTCGAGCTGGGCATCACCTTGGGAACCAATAGGGGATGAGTGTCCTGCGGCCTGCCGCATCGATAGAGCTGCACAAGCTGGGATTCCACAAAGACCATTCCCCCCAACCCGGAGCCCATGGAAACCCCTATGCGATCTGTAAACTCACGGGAGAGGTCAATGGCTGCATCCTCTACGGCCATCTTTGCGGCGGCGACGGCAAACTGAATGCACCGATCCATCCGATTGGCCTGGCCCGGATCGAGATAGCTGGAGGGATAAAAATCCTTCACATCGGCTGCGATCTGCGTCTTATAGCCGGAGGGATCAAACGCCTGGATACGCCGGACGCCGGAGTGGCCGGTCAGAGCGGCCTTCCAAAACCACTCCTTTCCGATGCCGATGGGAGTCACCATGCCGATCCCCGTGATGACCACTCGCCGTTGAGGCATCCATGTCCTCCCTCAAGGAAACTGTGTGTCCCGTGGAGTTTCCGCCAGCACAAGCGGTCGGGTCTTCATCACCAGGACGTGGCCGTTCCAGTAACGATTGAAGACATGCTTGCGGACCTTGATGCGTCCTATCACGGGATCGAACATGTAAATCTCCTCGCCCCTGACGCCCTCAATGAGGACGAAGTGGTCTCTTCCCACAAAGGCAATCACGGGGTTTCGGATCTGCATCAGGCGGGGAAGGTTCCATCGCTCCCCCTGGGCATCCAGGCCGCCCGCCTTGAGAGCCTGGGCCAGACCATAGAGGGTGGTCCCCATGGGGTCGGTCCCGGCTAAGCGCGCGACCTCCTCCTCGCTCAGAACAATACCCAGATAATACAGTGCCATTCTGAGAGCCGCAGGCCCGCAGGTGTAGGAAGTGGCCTGCTTAAACGTCTCCGAGACATCCACGGTTGCCACATCAGGGTCACGCCAGAAGTCGACCAGATAACCGACCCCCTCGCGAAAGAGATTCCTCTCCGGAATCCTCCCTGTGGCCCGGGCTGTATCTTCTCCAGCTTTGATGAGGCTTGCCATGCTCAGCGCACCCGCGGCTAGGGT
>JACRHK010000124.1 GCA_016217625.1 Nitrospirota bacterium | reverse complement strand
GGCGTAGTCAGCACGTAGCCCTGACCGACAGCGATGGAAAGGGTCTCCCCGGCGTACCAGGGTTGGCGCTTGACCGTTTGCTTCCAGAGGGAGGTCGGAATGAGCCCCGGCTTCTCCGAAGCCAGGGGGATCCCCGTGAGCCGGCCCAGGCCGAACCGCTGCGCGTAGTCGGCGATCCGGTCCACCCCCAGCTTCTGTCCCAACAGGTAGAAATAGACGTCGCACGATTCCACGATGGCCCGGCGGAGATCGACGGCGCCGTGCCCCCCCTTCCGCCAGCAGCGAAACTCCCGGTTCCCGAAGGGGATTGCCCCCCGGCACGTCACCTGGTGGTCCGGCGTAATGACGCCGGTCTCCAATCCGGCCACGGACAGGATGATCTTGAAGACCGAACCCGGAGGGTACTGGTTCTGAAGGGCGCGGTTGCTCAGGGGGTAATCGGGATCCCGGAAGAGGCGGGTCCAAGCCTGGCTCGATCCTCCCCGAGTAAAGAGGTTGGGATCGAACGAAGGATGGCTCACCAGGGCGAGGATCTCGCCGCTCCGGACATCCATGGCGACGATGGCCCCTGCCGCGCTCCCCAGCGCTTCTTCCGCCGCCTGCTGCAGCTTGAGATCGACGGTGAGGATGAGGTCGTCGCCGGAGAGGGGCTCCCAGAGACCCAGCGCGCGGATCTCCTGTCCGAGGGCATTCACCTCTAAGACTTTGGCCCCGGGAGTCCCGCGAAGCAACGGGTCATAACTCTTTTCCATCCCGTACTGGCCGACGAGGCTGTCGCGGGGAAGGAGGGAGAACCCCGGCTGCCGCGCCTGGTCCGGGGTCAAGCGTCCGATATATCCCAGCAGATGCGCTGCCATGGGACCGGCAGGGTAGTGGCGGGTCACCTCCACCTCCACCTGCACGCCTGGCAGGTCGAGCCGTTGGGCCTCGACGCGCGCGACTTCCTCCCAGGAGGCGCGCTCTCCGATCTTGACGGCTTCATGCGGCCGGCGATGCATGGCCCGGTCCAGGCGCCCTCGAAGCTCTTCCACGGGTTGATGGAGCAGCCGCGCCAGCCGCGCGAGGGTCTCCCCCTGCGGATCCAGGTATTCCGGCGTCACGGCGATGGTAAAACTGGGGACGTTTTGGACCAGGGGGACCCCGTGGCGATCGTAGAGGATCCCCCGGGGCGGCGCAATGGACACCAGGCGGCTCCGGTTGTGCTCCGAGAGGATCCGGTAGTGCGCGCCCCGCATCCCCTGCAGGTACCAGAGCCATCCCAGCGCCACGAGGAAGCCCAAGGTCATGAGGAGGCTCAACAAGGAGAGCCGGCCCTGGAGGGGCGCCGGATCCTCCTGGGGCGCGGGTAACGCATAGCGGTCCCCCAGGAGGCGCGAGAAGAGCCGTCTCATTTTTTCACCTCTGCAGTCACCGCTCAGGCCGCCTCTCTTGGCAGCACGAGGGACGCACCCCGACGATCAATCAGACGGTAGAGGAGGATCCCCACCAGGGCATTCTCGATGGCTTGAAAGGGGAGCAGGATCGCCGTCTGTTCCGGCCACGGTTGCTCAAGGACTCCCGCCAGCAGGATGAGCACCCAGATCCCTTCCAAGAAGGAGAGGGTCAGAAGCGCCAGCAAATGCGCGAAGGACGTCTTCTGGAAAAATTGCCGTCCCCAGAGGCCCGCCCCGTATCCCACCAGGGCCTTCGCGGAGAGGTGCAACCCGATGAGCCGGCCGGTCGCCAAATCCAACAGCAGGCCCAGGATGCCCCCAGCGGCCTTTCCCCGGAACTCGCCGAATCGGGATCCGACCCAATAGATGAGGGGGAGGGTCAGATCAGGGACCCATCCCACCGGCAGCAGCCAGGGCAGGAGCGTCCCTTGCAAAGGGATCAGCAACGCCAGGAGGGTGACGGCGACCAGGGCGCTCTTCATGAACCCCTCTTCGTCCCCGTGATCACCACGATTTCCTCCAGCCGATCCAGCGCCGCCGAGGGGGTCACGGTCACTTGCTGGAACAACCCCTCCCCTGTCCCTCCCGCGCTCCGGACCTCCCCCACCAGGAGACCGGAAGGGAAGACGCCGTCCAGGCCCGAGGTGACCACGAGGTCGCCCGCCTGCACGTGGGCAGACTGCAGCAGGTACTTCAGTCGGCAGGTGAGACCTCCCCGACCCTCCAGGATCCCCTCTTCCCGGCTCCGCTGCAGTCGGACGGCTACGGCGCTTCCCGGGTCGGTGAGGAGGAGCACCTGGGCGGTATGCGCGTAGACTGTGGTGACCCGACCGACGATCCCCTGGGGGACGATCACTGCCATCCCCGGCGCGATCCCTTCCTCGCTCCCCTTGTTGATCGTCAGGAGCCGAAACCATCGCGTCGCTTCGCGGCCGATGACTGTCGCCGTCAGGGAGGGGGTGTGCAGGCTGGTCTTCAGGTCGAGGAGATCGCGGAGCCGCTGGTTTTCCTTATGAGTCGCTTCGGTCCTGAGGAGTTCCTGTTGGAGGAGCGCGACCTCTTCTCGGAGCCGGGCGTTCTCTTCGGCCGCGCCGGTGAGCCAGAGGTAATGATGCCAGACTCCGCTCACGCCCTGTGTGACGGCGGTGAGGCCGTTCTGGATTGGCGTGGTCAGCGTTGCCAGCGCCCCTCCGGCCCTCTCCCACCCCCAGAGGGTGGGCTGTCGGAGGACGGTGGTCATCCACAAGAGGGTCCCTGCCAGGATGGCCACCAGCAGGAGGAGTTTCCTATAGCGGAGGATGGCATGGAACATCGCGTGGCCATCAGCGATGAGGCACTAGGACTGGACCGTCACCTGGCGGAGGAGATCGAGTTCATCCAACACCTTGCCCGAGCCGATCACCACGTCCGAGAGCGGATGTTCCGACACGATGATCGGCAGACCGGTCTCCTCCCGAATAAGGACATCGAGTCCCTTCAAGAGAGCCCCGCCGCCGGTCAGCACGATCCCGGTGTCCACGATGTCGGCCGAGAGCTCGGGAGGGGTATTCTCCAGCGCGACCTTGATCGTGTTGATAATGCCCAGGACCGGCTCCTGAATCGCCTCCCGGACCTCTTCGTCGTCCACGATGAGCGTCTTGGGGATGCCGGAAACGAGGTCCCGGCCTTTGACCTCAACCGTCTTCCGATCCGGG
>JACRHK010000126.1 GCA_016217625.1 Nitrospirota bacterium | reverse complement strand
CTGGGCGATCGAGGTGGGGACGGACTATGCCAGCCTGTTCGGCGGCGCCGGCGCCGGGCGCGACGCCTATTTCACGGACCTCGAGGTCCTGCGCGGCCATCTACGCCTGCGGGGCGGCCTTGCGGAGGGATGGGAGCTCTGGGCCGAGCTCCCCTATGTCTATCTCTGGGAGGGGTTCCTGGATAGCGCGATCAACGCCTATCATCAGGCATTCGGCTTTCCCACGGGGGGGCGAGACCAGGCGGGAAACAATGAGTACCGCTTCTGGCTCATTCGGGACGGCCAGCCTGTCGTCCTGAGCAGGGCCGGCGACGGAGGAGTGGGGGATCTCACGGTCGGCGTGAAACATCGCCTCTGGGCGGCGGACGACATGGTGCTTGCCGCACAACTCCTCGGCAAGTTGCCGACGGGAAATTCCCGGCGCTACGCGGGCAGCGGCCGCGCCGATGTCGCGGCGGTGCTGCTGGGCCAGTTCGCGCTGGGCCCGGTGTACCTGCACATGCAGGGAGGGGGCGTCTTTCCCGGAGACTTCCGGGGTTCATCCAAGCTGGATCTCCGCCCTTATGTGGTGGTGACGTCGGCCGTCGAATACCCCTGGAAGGACCGGTGCGCGCTCCTTCTCCAGCTTCAGGCCCAATCGAGTCCGTTTCCCTCCTTTGGGTTCTCCGACCTTGATGGGGTGGCCCTGCAACTCGTCATGGGCATCCGGTGGGACCTTTCGCCCCGCTCGGAAGTCCGGTTCGCGATCGCCGAGGATCTGACCCATCGTTTCACCCCCGATGTGGCGTTCCATCTCTCGTGGGCGTATCGCTTCTGAGTAGATCTGGATGGCTGGATAGCTGGGTAGCTGGATCACTTGAAGCCATCCAGCCATCGAGCTATCTGCAATGCGACCTTGACATCCCTCCGTAACTCAGTGTAAAATCAAGCAATTTTGGGAGGAGTATGCTTGATCGCGACACGAGTGATTTCCTCTACGGGCTGCATGGACAGGGGATAAAGCTCGGGCTGGCCACGACGCGCCACCTCTTGTATGCGCTTGGGGATCCGCAGCGGGACTTTGCGTCCGTCCATCTTGCCGGCACGAACGGGAAGGGTTCCACGGCGGCCATGATCGCGTCAGCCCTGCAAGCGTCCGGGCACCGGGTCGGGCTGTACACCTCCCCCCACCTGAACCAGTTCACTGAGCGGATCCGGATTGACGGCGCGCCGATCCCGGACGAGGCGGTCGCCCCCCTGGTTGCGGAGATCCGAAAGAGTTTGTCCAGGACTCTGCTCAGCGGGGAGACGGTGCCGACGTTCTTCGAGTTTACCACAGCCATGGCGTTCCTCGCCTTTGCCCGGGAGGCGGTCGATGTGGCTGTCGTGGAGGTGGGGATGGGGGGACGGCTCGACGCCACCAATCTCCTGGACCCCCTGGTCTCGGTCCTTACCCCGGTGGATTACGACCACCAGGCCTTCCTCGGTTCGACGCTTGGACAGATCGCGGGGGAGAAAGCGGGGATTCTCAAGCCGCGCGTTCCCGCGGTTGTCGGACCCCAGGCGGCTGAAGCGCAGGAGGTGATTGAGCGAGCCGCCCGCGCCGTGGGCGCACCCCTGCGGCAGATGGATCGGGAGTTTGCCGTCGCGGTTCGGGAAGCGGACCTCGCGGGGACCACGTTGGATTACTCCGGCCCCCGGTGGCGCCTGCCGGGAGTCCGTGTGGGTCTTGCGGGGAGGCATCAGGCCGTCAACGCCGCGATGGCCCTCGCGGCCCTGGAGGTATTGAATGAGCGGGGGGTTCGCGTCGATGGGGAGGCCGTTCGCAGGGGGCTTGCCGCTGCCCGGTGGGAAGGACGGCTGGAGGTGCTCGGAGAGCGCCCGCTCCTGCTGCTGGACGGGGCGCACAATCCCGGTGCTGCCCGCGCCCTGCGGCAAGCCCTCGTGGAGCTGGTGCTCCCCCGCACGCGGCGCTGCCACCTCCTGCTTGGCATCCTGGGCGACAAGGATGTCTCGGGAATCCTGGCGGAGCTCCTCCCCCTCGCCGGCCAGGTCATCGTGACAGCCCCCGATTCGCCCCGCGCCATGCCGCCGGAATGCCTGGCGGCTGAGGCGGGCCGCTGGACGGACCGGGTGGCCATCTGCCGCACGGTCGCGGAGGCCCTCGAGACGGCGAAGAGCCTGACGGATCCACAGGACGCCCTGTGCATCACCGGGTCGTTGTATACCGTGGGCGAGGCCCGCGCGATCCTTGTGGGGGAGCCGGCGACGTGCGATCTGCGGGCCTAGAGGGAATCCTGCCAATCTTGGCGCGCACCGCGCCCCGCGCCGCGCGTTGCGGGCTTGCGCTGCTCTTGTGGTTCGGATGCGTCGCGGCGGTCTGGGCGCAACCGACGGAGCTGCTGAAAAAGCCTGAGAAGCCCAAGCGGGATCCTGCGGCCCCCGTCCACCTTACTGCAGATCGGTTGCAATACGACCGGGACTCGCAGGTGGTTGTGGCCGAGGGGCGCGTGGTGGTGGAGCAGGGTCCGATCCGGATTGAGGCCGATCGGGCGACGTTTAACCGGGAGACCAGCGAGGCGGTCTTTACGGGGAATGTGCGGGCCCGCGAGGGGGAAGACACGTTGGAGACCGAGCGGCTGGAGCTGGACCTGGATACCCAGTTGGGGGAGGCGCTGCGGGGGAAGCTGTTCCTCAAGAAGGACCACTTCCATATCGAGGGGGAGAAGCTTTCCCGTGTTGAGGAAGATCGATACATCGTCCAACGAGGATCTTTGACCGCCTGCGATGCCGCAATCCCGGATTGGCGCTTTCGGGCCAGGGAGTTTGACCTCCAGCAGGGCGAAGAGGCCGTGGGAAGGGACGTCGTCTTCTACATCCGTGACGTGCCCGTGTTTTACACCCCCTACTTCCGCTACCCGGTCAAGAAGGAGCGGAAGACGGGGTTCCTCATGCCCCGCATCGGCAATAGCAATACCGACGGTTTCCGCTACACCCAGCCGTTCTTCTGGGCCATCTCGGAGAACATGGACGCGACGATCAAGGTCGATTACTGGTCGAAGCGCGGCGTGGGGATCGGGGGGGAGTTCCGGTATATCCTCGACAAAGACAGCCGCGGGGAGATGAATGCCTTCTACCTGCAGGACCGGCTCACCGGAAACAGCCGCTGGGAGCTCCACGCCAAGCACGATGAGCAACTCCCCTACGGGATCTCGGCCAAGGCGGACGTGAATCTCTATACCGAGAAATACCTCGCGGACCTGACGGACGAGACCTTCCTGCGCGTCCAGCGGACGGCCGATTCGAACATCATCTTCACGAAAACCCTCCCCCTGGGGACGATGACGGTCCTGGCCCAGTACACCGACAACCTCTACGGCCCCAACCAGACCATCGTCCAGCGCCTCCCCGAGGTCCGCTACATCGTGATGCCGCAGCGGATTGCCGGGACCCCCCTTCTCTGGAGCCTGAACGCGACGGCCGTGAATTTCTTTCGGGAGGAGGGGATCACGGGCCAGCGCCTGGACATCAACCCGCAACTGACAGCGACCTTTCCCCTGGGGTACGGGTTTCAG
>JACRHK010000128.1 GCA_016217625.1 Nitrospirota bacterium | reverse complement strand
TTGACGTGAAGGCGCCGTTTCCCCGGCTGGAAGTCGTCCGGCGGATCAAGAAAGACGGGGCCCTTTACTTCGGCCCCTACGTGCTCGCGGGATCGATGTGGGAGACCCTGGCCTTCCTGAACCGCGCGTTCCCCCTCAGGACCTGCACGATCCCGATTGACGGCAAACTGGACCGCCCCTGTCTGGAGTATGACATCGGCCGCTGTCTGGCCCCCTGTTGCGACCGGGTGTACGGGGGAGGGTACGCCGAGGTCGCTGAGGAGGTCCGCCTGTTCCTCCAGGGGCGGCGGAAGGACCTCCTGCAGGATCTCCGTCAAAAGATGACAGAGGCGGGCGAGGCGCTGGAGTTCGAGCGGGCGGCCGCGTTGCGCGACCGGATCCGGAAGATCGAGCGGGCGCTGGAGGGACAGCAGGCGGTCTCGGCGGCGATGGATGATCTGGACGTGATTGCCCTGATCCGCGAGGGGGGGCGGGCTGATCTTCAAGTCCTCATCGTGCGGAGCGGGATGCTCGTGGGTCGCAAGGACTTTCTCCTCGAAGGGGTGGAGGGAGTTTCGGACGCCGAGATCGTGGAAAGCTTCCTCCATCAGTTCTACGCGAAGGAGTCGGTAATCCCCGGTGAGATCGTTCTCCCCGTTCCGGTTGCGGGGAGGGCGGTGGTGGAGCGATGGCTATCGGAACGCAGGGGAGGCAGCGTGCGTCTGGTCGTCCCTCGCAGAGGGCGCAAGCGGGCCCTCCTGGCCATGGCCGGGGAGAATGCCCGCTTGAGCCTCCGGCAGGCGATCCTCTCCGGGACGGGAGGCGAGCGCCTGTTAGAAGCCCTCCGCAACGAGTTCCGGTTGCAGCGGCTTCCGTACCGGGTCGAGGCGTTCGATATTTCCAACCTTCAGGGGACCGAGGCTGTCGGCTCCCTGGTTGTTTGGGAAGGTGGGGAGCCGAAACGCGCGGCCTACCGCCACTTCCGGATCCGGGGCGTTGTAGGGGCCGACGACTTCGCCATGATGGCCGAGGTGATTCGCCGCCGGTACGCCTCCCTGTTGGAGAAGGGGGAACCGCTGCCGGACCTGATCCTGGTCGATGGGGGGAAAGGGCAACTGAACGCCGCGCTGGCCGTGCTGCGCGAGCTGAGGATCAGCGGAGTCGATGTCCTCGGCCTCGCGAAAGCGCGGGATGAAAAAGAGGAGCGGGTCTTCCTGCAGGGCGTCGAGGAAGCGCACCCCCTGCCGCCCGGTTCGCCGGTGTCGCACTTCCTCCAACGCGTGCGGGACGAGGCCCATCGGTTCGCCGTTACGTACCATCGGAAGGTGCGCGCCCGCCGGGTCCTCGCCTCGCCGCTGGATCAGGTCGCGGGGATCGGCCGGGTCCGCAAGCAACTGTTGCTGAGACATTTCGGAAGTCTCCGGCGGCTTCGGGAGGCCTCGGAGGAGGATCTAGCTGTGGTGCCGGGGATCGGTCCAAAAGCGGCGAAAGCGATTCGCAACACTTTCTTAGGGAGGGGGGCATGACGCGGAAACTGCTCGTTGGTTTTCTCATGGTTTTCTGCGCGGTCACTGCGGCGCAAGCGGACTACCTGATTCAGCTCAAGAGTGGAGTCTCGTACGAGGTGGGCGCGTACCGGGAGGAGCGGGGGATGATCTGGTTCACCCTCCACGGGGGCGAGGTGGGGGTTCCCAAGCAGGACGTCTCGCGGATTACGCCGCTTGCCGAGCCTCGTCGCGAGATCCGGCTCAGGGAAACTCCGCAGGAGCCTGTGCGAGCCCCGGCGCCGGAGGGGACAGGGGAACCCTCCGCGTCCACCCCTGCGGCTCCAGCACCGGGGAACGGGGAGGTAGGGGGCGGCAAAGAGGAGGGGACCAGAGACACCGAGCCTCCCCGCGTGGTCTCGACTTCGCCCAAAGACGGCGAGATGCTCTTTGCTCAAATGTTCCAGTACCCGATTCCGATCTCCGTGACCTTCAGCGAGCCGATGGACCAGAAGTCGGTCGAAGAGGCGTTCCAGATCGATCCCCCCGAACAGGGGACAGTCGCCTGGAGCGGCAATTCGGTGACGTTTACTCCTTCGACCTGGAGCTTGAGCTTTCAGACCACCGTGACCGTCGGCACCGGCGCTAAAGACCAGGCCGGCAACCCGCTGGCAGCGCCCTTCACCTTCTCTTTCGGGAAGGTGCTGCCGGGGAGATGACGCGTTGAGTTTCCATGATTTATTAAAGCGCGTCGCGCTCGGACGGCAACGCGAGGGGATGTGGCTCCGTATCTTTCTGATCACGTTCGTGGCGGCCTATGGCTGGCTCCTCATGGAGGCCCAGATCTGGCGCTATCTCTCGCTCCACGTGGCCGTCCTGTCCTCGGTCTCTCTCTTCGTGCTCCTGTTTCTCAAGCGCCAGCGGATGGTGGAGCAGGCCGGCCGGGTGAGCGGGTTCATCCAGGACCTCGAGCAAACCGACGCGGTAGCCGGGAAAGAACAGTTTTTGGATGCCGTCCTCAGCCGCATCCGGTTGTGGGGAGGGGCCTGGATTCCTTATCTGATCCTGCTCAAACGGGGTCCCGGGCAGCACCTGGAGCACGGCGAGGTGAAGGCCGAGGGTTCGCCTTCCCAACCCCTTCCCGAAGGGACGGACCTGTTTGGCCGTCTCGAGGTGCTCTGCCCGCCGCGGCGGGTGGGGGGAGAGCCGGTCTCCCTGGTGGATCCCGATGCGCGCCGTCTGCTCGAGGGGATCCTCTCCCGCCGGTTCGGAACCCTCCTGCTCGTGCCCCTGACCTGGACGGGGACCCGCATCGGTTACCTCCTGGGAGAGGAGACCGAGGGGATCCCGCGGAGTTCGAGGGAGTTGCCGTTTTTCCGGACGCTGGCGGGGATCTCCGCCCAGGTGCTCGGGAGTTATCTCCAGCAGGTCGCGCTGTCGGCCCAGCAAGAGACGGCCCATCGCGAGATCAGAGAGCATGCGGAGCGAGCCGAGGCGCTGCGCCGGGGGCTTGCCGCCGTGCAGGAGACGCACCAGCAGTCCCAAACGGTGGTCGCTTCCCTGAATGAGGAGGTGCGGCAGCTCCATGAGCAGGTCCAAAAGGTGCGAGGCGAGGCGGAGCATCAGATTTGCGAAGCCACGGCGGAGCTCGATCGGATCTGCCGTGAGCTGGACCAACGGGAGGTGCGCCAGCAGGGGCAGTCTTCGGGAGATCTCCTGGGAGCCAGCCTCGTCCTGGAGGCGCTGTGGGATGAAACCTTCCTGCTGGAGTTCTTCCTGCTGAAGGCCCTGGACGAGCTGCAGGCGGAGATCGGCTCCATCATGCTCCTGGACGAGGAGACAGGGGATCTGGTCATTCGGGCGTCGGAGGGGCTGGATGAGGCGATCGTCCGGCAGACCCGGATCCCCTTGGGCGAAGCCGTCTCCGGCTACGTCGTGCAGGAGCGCCGCCCCCTGCTGGTCGCGGATATCGACGCGATCCCCGACCTGGCGCGCGCCAGCCGGGTCCAGGGGCGAAAAAGCTCGTTCATTGCCGTTCCCATCCTGCAAGGGGAGCAGGCGGTCGGCGTGCTGAACGTCAACCAGCGACGCGGGCAAGGCGTCTTTACACCGGAGGACCTACGGGTCGCCGAAGGGATTGCGCGCCAGATCACGTCGACCTTGGGGAACCTGAAAGCCTTTTGCGACGAGAGCGGCAGTCTGCCTACCCGCGGCGTCACGGCGAAGCATCTGTTGCTTGCCCTGACGCGCCGGCTCCGGCAGCGGGCTATGGTGCTGGAGCGGAAGAGCGTCATTCAGAAGGCCGCGATCCTCGCGGTGGGGATCCACGGGCTGTCCCGCGCCTTTAAGGAGCACCCCGTCGAACAGGTCATCAGCTTTTTGAACGGGACGCTCGCGCTCCTGACCCCCATCGTTTTTCAGCGCGAGGGATCCCTGGAGCGGTATACCGGGGATGGGTTGTTCGCCATCTTCGGGATTCCTTTCGCGGGCGTCGATGATCCGGAACGGGCTGTGCGGGCCGCCATCGACATGGTCGTGGCCTTTACGCAATGGAAGGGGGAGGGGCAGTGTCCCGGAGACCTGGGGATCGGAGCGGGAGTAGTCACGGCTGAAGTCGTGCTGGGGGAGATCGGAACGGAGTATGATCGGCGGCATGCCGTGGTCGGCGAGGGGATGGATCTGGGGCGGCGTCTCCAGCGAATGGCCTATCCGGGACAAGTGCTGGTGGATGAATCCACCTATTCGTTCCTCTCCGGGCGGGTCGAGGCGCGCAAGGTCGGGTCGATGACCTCTACGTTGGGAGCGCCCATCGAGGTGTACAGCATCTTGAAGTTTCGGGCGTGATTGTTGGATAGCTGGATGGTTGGATGGTTGGATAGCTAATACGAACGAATTAAATAGGTTGACGTAGGGCAGGGCTTTAGCCCTGCAAAACAAGCAAGCCTAAAGGCTTGCCCTACAACAATTCATGCGTTCGCTATAGAGAGGGATAGCTGGATTTTCGCCATCTAGCCATCCAGCCATCTGATGGTGGGGGAAAGAATGTCCGAAGAGGCCATCGGGTTCATTGCCCTGCTTGTTGCGTTGGGTAGCGGCGTCTTCCTTTGGGATCTCGTTCGCCGGGGGTGGCTCCGGCCCCGTCGAGCGATGGCGGAGGCCCTGCGCGCGGCGAGCAGGGGGAAACTCGCCACGCTGCCGGACCTGCCTCCCCGGTGGTCTCCCCTGCGGGGACTGGCGGCCAAGCTCCGGGAGACGCTGTTGGGGCTGCAGGCCCTCCATCTCGACCAGGAAGAGTCGGCGCTCCGTCTTCGTTCGACCATCGCCTCTCAGAAGCAGGATCTGCAGACGCTTTTCGCCGTCTCCCAGGTGATTACCTCGATCCTGAGGCTCGAACCCCTCCTGGAGAAGATCGTCCAGATCATCCTCCCCATCGTCCGGGCGAAGAGCGGCGTCATCTGGCTTCTGGATCAGTCCGCCATCCCGTTCTGCTGGGAGGTCCACCACTGCCAGGACCATGCCTGTCCCGCCCATGGCGCGAGGACCCAGCGTTGCTGGGCAATCCCGGGCACCCGTTGCCATGCGAACATGCACTCCCCCTGCCTGGAAGAGGTGAGCGTTGAGCGGAAACGGTGGGACTGCGTGAACTGCCCCGTCCTGGGGCAGGCGACCCTCTCCTTGCGGGTCGCTCTCGGCCTGCCGCCGGACACGCAGGAGCCGGAGACACTGACCTTGGGCAACTCCCTCTGCCGCGCCGTCATCACGGAAGATCCCCACCTCCTCGTCCTGCAGATCTTCCCTCAAGAAGGGGGCGACCTCCGGTGTTACCGGCAGACCACCTGGCTTTCCGAAGAGCGTCCCCTGGAGCGGCCGGTCCTTGTGGAAGGGGACAACTGCCTCGTCGAGCGGATCGATGCGCCCAAGACCCGGATCGGCCTTGCCCTCCTGACGCGGAACCAGATTCTCGGGGTGATGTGTCTGGGTCTCGATGATCTCCACTACCTGTCCGACACGGAGGCGACCCTGCTCGGCAACATCGCGGGGCTTGCCGCGGTCGCGATCGAAAACGCCGAGCTATTCAGCCTGGTGGAGCGCCGGAGCCAGCAGGTCTCCATCTTGCTCCACGAGGCGCACCACCGGATCAAGAACAACCTGCAGGCCATCTCCGGTCTCCTCACCCTGCAGCTCAGCGAGCACGAGGACCCGGCGATCCGGATGACGATCCTGGACAACCTGACGAGGCTCCGATCGATCGCCGTCGTCCATCAACTCCTCTCCCAGGAGGAGGTCAGCTCCGTCCGCCTCCTTGACCTCTCGTCCAAGATCTTTGAGATGGTCATCCAGGCCACCACCGAAGGGAAAGCGATCCGGTACGAGGTCAAGGGAGACGATGTGGAAGTCCCCGCCACGAAGGCGACCTCCATCGCGCTGGTCTTGAACGAGCTGGCGATCAACAGCATCAAGCACGGGTTCCGCGGAAGGGAGAGCGGGGCCATCCAGCTCCAGTGCTCCCGCCGGGAGAACAGGGTCTGTCTGGAGTTCTCGGACAACGGCGTCGGTCTGCCCGAGGGGTTCGCGCTGCAGACCCATCAGAACCTGGGGCTGCAGATCGCCGCCAACCTGGTGCATGACGACCTAGAAGGCTCGTTCGAGATCCTGCGAGCCCCGATGCCGCATCGGGGCACGTTGGCCCGCTTGGCGTTCCGAGGGTAACGTGGAGCCGCTCCGGATCGTCCTGGCCGAGGACGAGGCGATCATCGCGATGGGGATCCGCGCGATCCTCCAGCGGCTGGGATTCCACGTGGCGGCGAGGGTGAAAAACGGGCAGGAGGCCGTGCGGAAAGTCCGGGAGCTTCGCCCCGACCTGGCCATTCTGGATATCAAGATGCCGGGGATGGACGGCCTGGAGGCGGCGCGCCAGATCCTGGCCGAGCGGCCGATCCCGATCATCATTTTGACTGCGTTCAGCGAGCGGCAGTTGGTCGCGGAGGCCGACCAGATCGGCGTGGCGTCCTACCTCGTCAAGCCGGTCGCGGAGGAGGATCTCCTCCCGGCCATCACGCTGGCCGTCTCGCGGTTCCAGCAGCTCCAGGATCTGCGCGCGGAGGTCGGCGACCTGAAAGAGGCGCTCATGGCGCGGAAGGTGATCGAGAAGGCGAAGGGGGTTCTCATGCAGCGCCAGGGCCTTACCGAAGAGGAGGCCTACCGGCGGCTGCAGAAGCAGAGCCGCGACCGGAACGTCCCCATGGTGCAGCTCGCTGAGGCCATCCTGACGGCTGAAGAGATTTTATAGGATGGGGTGAGTGGGGTTATGAAAGAAAAAGGCCCCCCGATGACCGTCGGGGGGCCTTTGAGTTACATACAAGATGCTTAGAACGCGAGGTCTACGATGAACGTGACCTGGTTACGGTCGTTCGGATCGGCGAGCGTCCCGAACTTCTGGTAATCGGTGTACTCCAGGCCGATCTTCACGTTCATCCAGGGCAGGTATTCCGCCCGGAGGGTCCAGGCCCTCCGCTCGCGCGACAGCTCATCGGCGTCGACGAGGTCGTAGGAGACCATGGCCCCATACTTCCGGTTGAGGTAGTAGGCGAGGTTCGCGTGGATGCCGTCGTGGTCCCTGGACACGCCGGCGCCGCCCACGTTCTTTTCAGTTCCCTTCAGGTAGAGGGCCGTGAACTCAATGAGGTGGGGGCCGGATTCCCGCTGGTACTGGAAGTCCAATCCCCAGCGGTCGAGCTTGCCGGTCCAGGTGGCGTACTCCTCTTTGCCGCTGTAGACGAACGCTCCGACCGCGATGTTGTTCTCCGCGCCCACGGGAAGGTCGAGCGCGACCCGGCCCCAGAAGTCGAAGGGATCCGAGTTCTCATGGCCCCGGAAGACTCCCAGCGCGCCGTAGACCATGTTGTTCACGAAAACATACCCGACGGCGCCCCGGTTATCGCCGGTCATGTCGAACCGGTCGGCCACGCCCCGGTAGGCCGCCAGGACGAGCGGGCGGATACGGGTCAGGCGGTAATCGCCGAGGGTGCTATAGGGATCGGCGCCGCCGGTACCCATGAGCCCGAACATCACGCC
>JACRHK010000127.1 GCA_016217625.1 Nitrospirota bacterium | reverse complement strand
CCCGCCCGCGCCGTCCCGGTGACGGCGAGCGACGTCCCCTCCCCTTTGAACCGCATGGACAGGATCCGGAAGAGGCGGTTCCGCATCTCCACGGCAATCACGCTGTCGCCCTGCGCCTGGTAGCCGCCGATCTCGAGGTTGAACTGCGGGAAGCGGGCGGACAATTCCATCCGGTCAAGATCCCACCCTTCACCCCGCATCTGGAGCGACCCGGTGGTCGTGATGGCCGCCTTGGTCAGACGCTCCAGGCGCCAGAGATGGAGAAAGGGATCCAACCGTCCCTGCCGGAGCTCCAGACCCACTTCCCAGCGGTGGGAGCGCGTCGGATCGTAGGTGGCGCGCACTTCCGCTTGGCGCTCAAACAGGCGGATGCGTCCGTGGAGGATTCCCTTTTGCGTCTCCACCTCCCCGTCGGCGCGACCCATCACCATCCCCCGGTACGTCACCTGGGGGAAGGCCACGCTCCCTTTCAGCACGGGGGCTGCAAACCTTCCCTCCCCTTCAAGCCGGAGGTTCCCTTTCCCTTCAAAGGGGAGCCCCCAGTCCTTGAGGTAGTCCACCTGTCTGAGTTCGACTCCCTGGGCGCTCAACTGGCCGCCATAGCTTCCGTCATAGCCAATCCGCCCTTTCCCTTGCACGACCCCGGTGCCCACCAGGGCCGTCAGTTGATCGAAGAACACTTCACGGTCCGTCACGCGCACCTTCGCCCGCGCCTGGTCGTACTGCTGTCCGTAAGCCTGGCCGCTGCCCCGGAGGATTCCTTCCCAGGAGAAACGGTCGGGGGTTCCCTGGAACGCCATCTTCCCGTCCAATTGCATCCGGACGGGCAGCGGGCGCGTGAAGAGACGAATCGCCATGCCGGGGTCTCCCTGTCGCGCCTCGAGCGTCGCCCGGCCCGGCACCTTCGACTGGCCGACAGGAAACTCGCCCTCGAGCCGATAGGTCGACTCTCCCTGCTCCAGATGCATAGCGGTCAAGGTCACGCGGCCGGGAACCCAGACGATCCCGCCTTCTGCCCGCTGGAAGGGAACGTCTCGCACCCAAGCTTCTTGAATCTGGATGCGCGCCTCCAGACGAGGCTCTTCGATCGTCCCCCGCAAAGCGCCCTGCAAGGTGAGGCGTCCCGTCGCGTCCGGAAAATCCAGCAGGATGAAAGGCTCCCCCAAACGTCGGCTCTCCAGGCGGACCTCCAGCCCCAGTCCTTGGGGAAGGCGGACCGCGCCCTCCAGCGAGAGCGTGGAGTCGGGACTCTCGAAGACCGCCCGGTCCATGACGACCTCTCCGTCCCGCAGGACCCAAGCCGCCTCGCCGGTCGCAAACCGGCCGAAATGGCGGCCCGTACGGCTGAGCCCTTCCAGGACGCGGTCGTCGGGTCCGCGGTACCGCATCGTCCCCTTCCCCTGCATCGAAGCGGTGCGCCCGCCGCTTGCGGTGAGCCCGTCGAATCCGCTTCCCTCCAGAGCGATCTCCCCGCTGATCGTTCCGGGAGGGAGATCGGGGGAGGCCATGCCGCCCGGGATGAGAGGCTTCAGGCCGATCCCTTTGTACTCTGCCCGCAGCTGATACCTCCCGTTCTCAAATTCGAAATTCGAATTTCGAAATTCGAAACTTCCCTCCCCCCTCAGCTCCCCGCCGTAGAGCCGGAGCACAGCCCCGGTCAATCGAAGCTTGTTCTCCTTAAACCGCACTTTGGCGCTTCCCTCTGTCAGCGCCGCGCCGGCCAGAGAGACCTTTGCCAGAGCGAGGTCGCCATCGGCTTCGAGGGCAGGATACTCTCCTTTCAAAGCAAAACGCAGATCTCCCTTCCCCGAACCTTGCGTGCCGAGTAGCGGCGCCACCAAGCCGGCATCGAGGCGGAGGCGGCCGCGGAGATCGATGACCGGTGAGTCTCCCCCACGGACCTTCCCCTCGACCTCCAGACTGCCCGGTCCGGCCCCTTCTGACTCCTGACTCCTGACTCCTGACTCGTTAGTGTGGATCTCGGCCACCACGAGCCGTCCGCTATAGTTCCCGCCGACCGAGCGGGGAAGCTTCAGTTCGAACAACACCCCGCTCCCCTCCGCCTCGATGCCGCGATGACGGTCCACATAGCGCACCCGGCTGTCGACGAGGAGGATCTCGCGGACCTGGATCTCGATCCCACGGGAAGGACGATCTACCGCCCGGCGAACGGCGTCCAGCAGCGGGGAGAGGTTGAGCCGCTCGTGGGGATCGATCTCCACGAGGAGATCCACCCCATCCAGGCGGAGCCTCCGGAGAGCCAGCGTGTTCCAGAGGAGCTTCAGGGGGTTCAGGTAACCCCGAACGCGTTGGATGGTCATCAGGGAACGCCCCTGGCTGTCGGGAACCGTGACCCCCTGAAAATCCAGGCGCGGGGGGAAGAGATAGACGGAGGCCTTTTCGATCGTGACCTCGTGGCCCAGGTCTTCACGGAGCGCCTCCGTGGCGAAGGATAGGATCTGTTCCGATGCCGGGATGCGGGCCAGTGCCAGGAGGGCGGCGGCGAGCAGGAGGCCCGCCGCGCCGGCAACGAGGAACCGGATGTAGCCGCGACGGAACACGCCCTCAGTCGGCCTTCACCGCCGCCAGCAGCCCGTCATGGATCCGGCGCAGCTTCGGCTCCGCCGTGATCTTGTGACGGAGCAGGTCGGTCACATAGAAGACATCGACGACCCGGTGCTGCTCCGTCGTGATCTTGGCCGAATCGATATTCACCCCCAACTCGTAGAGGGTCTTCGCGATCCGGTACAGCAGCCCCACGCGGTCGCTGGTGAAGACCTCGATGATCGTGTGCGTGTCGGAGCCCGTGTTGTCGAACACCACGCGGTCCTCGATGTAGGCGTACTGTTTCTTCCATTGAGAGTCTAACGGGGTTCTGCGGGACAGGAGGGCTTCGACCCGTTTCCGTCCCGTGAGGACCTCCCGGAGGCTTCCCTCGATGCTCTGCCAGATGTCTTCGTCCGGAAGGAGCTTCCCCTTGGGGTCTGTGACTCGATAGGTGTCCAGGACGACGCCCTCCGCGCTGGTGAAGATCTCGGCCCCCAGGATGCTCATGTTCTTGGCGGCGATGGCCCCGCAGGTCCGGTAGAAGAAGCCGAAGGCGTCGTAGGCGCAGACGGTGAGCTCCGTGAAGCCGCGGGCCGCGTCGTGGCGGTGGGTGATGAGAAGGCGCTCCCGATCAAGCCGATGCGCCAGGGACAGGTGGTCCCGCATGCGCTGCATGGCCGTCACCAGGAAGTATTTAGGCGGCATCTCCCCGAGGAAGCGGATCGCTGCGGCCCGATCCAGCTCGGGAGGCAGGTCGGCCAGGACGCGATGCCGGATTTCCTCGACCGCCTCTTTTTCTTCCTCCAGGTATGGCGCCTCCCCTACTTCGAGGTAGCGGAGCGATCGGAGATAGAGGTCTTGCAAGAGCGCCCCCTTCCAGTCGGTCCAGACCTCCGGACCGACGGCCGAGACGTCGGCATAGGAAAGGAGGTAGAGCATCCGCAATCGTTCCGTGTCCTGGACGACGGCGGCAAAATCGCGGAGGAGCTTGGGGTCGTTCAGCTCCCGTCGGAACGCGAGCTGCGGCATGAGGATGTGGTGCTCCACGAGGAAAACGAGCATCTGCGTCTCTTCGGAACCAAGGCCGAGCCGGGAGGTTATGACAGGCACCATCTCGACCCCTTGATGCAGCCGGTCCTTCCCCAAGGCCTTGCCGATGTCGTGGAGGAGGACGGCCAGGAACAGGAGATCCGGACGGCGGATCTCCCGGAGGACCTTCCCCATGAAGGCCTTCTGGGGATGCGTCGTCGCGCGGAGATCCTCCACCTGCCGGATCGCCTTGAGCGTGTGCTCGTCGACCGTGTACTTGTGGTAGGGGTTGTGCTGCACGAGCGTCGTCAGCGCGCCGAACTCGGGGAGGTATTGTCCCAGGACGCCGACTTCATGCAGACCCGCAAGCGCCGCATGGATGCCGCGCGGGCCGCCCAGGATCCCCAGGAAGACCTGCGCGGCGCGCGGATCGCGGCGGAACGTCTCCAAACGAGCGGGAGGGACCTCGTGCTGTTCGAGGAGCCAGTCCTTCGTCCTTCCCGTGACCATCGCGCTCCGCTGCTGGGCCGCGCGGAAGAGATGCAAGATCCGCCACGGCTCCTCCAGGAGCCGCGGTTTGTGCGCGTCGGAGATGAAGAGGTCGCCCCCCGAGAGGATCAGGAGGTCGTCCAACCGTCGCTGGCGGAACCGGTCGATCGCGGGGCGCCGGCGCATCGGCACCACCAGGGCGTGGTTGATCAGCCGCGTGGCCAGGCGCCGGACCTCGCGGGCGTGGGCATAATAGTCGCGCATGAACTGCTCCAGGAGCGTGAACCCCTCCCCCGCCGTGTACCCCAGGGCCGCCCCAACCTCCTCCTGGATCTCAAAGGAGAGGGTGTCGTTCTTCCTCCCGGTGCGGAAATGGATTTCGTTGCGCACCCGCCAGAAGAAATCCAGGACACGGGACATCTGCTCCAGATCGCGGGGGGTGAGGACCCCCTTCCGGACCAGGGGATCCAGCGTCTCCGCCTTGAACTTGATCTTCGCAATCCAGCAGGCGGTCTGCAGATCCCTGAGCCCCCCCTCCCCTTCTTTCAGTTGGGGTTCCCGGAGGAAAACCGAGCCGCCGAAGGTCTTGTGACGGCGCTCCCGATTGGCGAGCTTCTCCTTGATGAAGCGGTCGGCGTGGGCATAGAGGTCGCGCCGGAGGTCTTCCGTGAACCGCTGGAAGACTGAAGCGTCTCCGGCCAGAAACCGCCCCTCCAGGAGCGACGTCCTCACGATGAAGTCCCCCCGGACCATCCGGATGCAGTCGGCAAAGGATCGGACGCTATGCCCCACCTGGAACCCCAGGTCCCAGAGGTAATAGAGGACCGTCTCCGCAACCCGCTCGGCAAACGGCGTAATCGCGCCGGGACAGACGAAGAGGAGATCGACGTCCGATTGCGGATTGAGCTCTCCGCGGCCATACCCCCCGATGGCCAACATGGCGAGCCCATCCTCCGGGGGCGCCAGGGCGTGGTGTTGCTCGCGGGCCAGGCGGTAGAGTTCTTTGACAAGGGCATCCAGGAGGGCCGTCTGTCGCCGGACCACTGACAGGCCGCTTCCCGGACGGCTCCGTTCTGCCTCATGAAGGCGTCGGATCGCGCCGCTTTCCGCGTCCAGGAACGCCCGGAGAGCCCGAAGATAGGCCTGGCGGGGGTCTTCCCCTCCCGAGACGCGCAAGCCGTCCAGTCGCTCCCTGAGCAAGGGGGCGATGTCGGGAAGGGAGATTTCTGCGGCATTCAACATGAAAGGCAAACTCCTTGAAGGATGAAGACTTTTTACCATAATCCGGGCGGAAATTCAAGGCGAAAACGCCTGCCTGCCGGTCAGGCAGGCGCGAACGGCCTTGCAAAAAAACCTCCCAATTTGTATGATGGCCGCATGAACCCACCCCCACCGTCTCTTGGAGAGCAGTTTGAAGAGCTGGCCCGGATCATGGAAGCCCTGCGCGGGCCGAACGGCTGCCCCTGGGATCGGGAACAGACCCGCGCCTCCGTCACCCCCTACCTGATCGAGGAGACCTACGAGGTCGTGGAAGCCCTCGATGCCGGTGATCCCCGGGCCATCCGGGAAGAGTTGGGCGACCTCCTCTTCCAGATCGTCTTCCACGCGCAGTTGGCACGCGAGCGGGGAGAGTTCACTCTCAACGAAGTCATCGAGGAAATCGCCCGCAAGATGGTCCACCGCCACCCCCACGTCTTCGGGGAAGCCAAGGCCAAAGACGCCGAGGAGGTGCTGAGCCGGTGGGAAGCGCAGAAGCTCCGCGAAAAGGGGGGGCGGGAATCGGTGCTGGAAGGGGTTCCGCGGCATCTGCCGGCCCTGCTCAGGGCCCACCGGATCCAGGAGAAGGCATCGCGCGTGGGGTTCGACTGGAAAGACGCCCTGGGCGTGATCGAGAAGGTCGAGGAGGAGATTCGGGAGTTCCGGCGCGCCCTCGCCGACGGCCGGTCTGAGGTCATCGAGGAAGAGATCGGCGACCTCTTCTTCTCTCTCGTAAACCTGGCCCGGTTCGTGAAGATCAACCCCGAGGACGCCCTCCGGAAGACGATCGGCAAGTTCATCCACCGCTTCCGCCACATCGAGCAGCAAGCCGCGAAACAGGGCAAGGCCGTGGGCGACCTCACGATCGAAGAGATGGACGCATTGTGGGAAAAGGCGAAAAAAAGCCATCAGCCCTCAGCGATCAGCGATCAGCCGCGGCCCCTTAAGGCTGAAGGCTGACTGCTGAATGCTGAACGCTTGCTTTATGAAAACGGCACCGGGGTAAACGT
>JACRHK010000138.1 GCA_016217625.1 Nitrospirota bacterium | reverse complement strand
CGGCTACGGGAGATGGCGAAGCGGGCGGAGAAGGCATCCGGCCCGGAGGCGGCCGCGGAGAAGAAGGCAGAAGAAGGAAATGAGGTAAAGTAATAAGTAGGGAGTAGGCAGTAGGGAGTAGGGAGGTAGGAGCCATCTCCCGACGGCGAAAGAATCGCCAACAGGAGTTGGCTCGTACAGCAGTAAGGAGCAAGCAGAAAACAAAGGAGAAGCGATGAAGAGAAGCGTGTTGCATTGGGGAATCGTTATCATGTTGTTATTGATCGCTGATTCGGCCGTGGCGCTGGATGCGAAGACGGCCCAGCAGGTCCTGTCGGCGAAGGATCCGAACGTCAAGGTCGAGCGGGTCAGCCCCACCTCCATCCCGCAGGTCTATGAGGTGATCCTGGCGGGCAAACAGATCCTCTACATGGATGCGAACGGCCGGTATCTCATACTCGGCAAACTCATTGACACTAAAACCTGGAAGAGCCTTACTGATGAGCGTCTCGCGGAGATCACCCGCGTGGAGTTCTCCAAGCTGCCGCTCGAGAAGGCCGTCAAGTTCGGCAAGGGGACGCGGAAGCTGGCGGTCTTCGACGACCCCGACTGCCCTTATTGCCGGAAGCTCCACCCGGAGCTTCAACAGCTCGAGGGCGTGGAGGTCTATGTCTTCCTGTTCCCGCTGCCCAGCCATCCGAAGGCCTATGACAAGAGCAAGGCGGTCTGGTGCAGCAAAGACAAAGCGAAGGCCCTGGACGAGACCATGCAGGGGAAAGAGGTCAAGGCGCCGGCGTGCGACGCCTCGGCGGTGGATGACAGCATCAAGCTGGGAGGGGAGATCGGGATTAACTCGACGCCGACCCTGATTCTGGATTCCGGAGAGCGCCTGCCGGGGTATCTGCCTGCCGCGGACATCAAGAAGCGGATGAAGCTGTAGAGAATGTTGGAGGATAGAGGTTGGAGGATTGAGGCGTTAGCCTTACGCCATCACGAGACCGCCCCATGGCAGTGAATCCGGGGTGTCTATTCGATAAGATCTAAAGGAGCTGGGTGATGGTTTCTGAAATGTGGACGAGCACGCAGGAAGAATTCATGCGACGGTGGGGTAACCACTTTTCTCCATGATGCCCTCCCTACCCTCCATTCCCTCAGACCATCCGACGCGGAGCGGCGGAGCCCGCCTTCTCCCCCGGCAACCGTTCCGGGTTGCTTCCTCGGAGGCGCCTGATGCCGCGCGGTGACCAGGCCCGTCGTCAGTTGTTCCTCCTCCGGTGTCTTGAGTCCCGCCGGGGTGCCACCCTTCAGGAACTGGCGGATGCGCTACCCGAAGACTATCCCCACCATCCCCGGACCATTCGGCGCGACCTGGAGGCCCTCGAGAGCGTCTACCCCCTGGTCACCGAGCGGGTGGATGGCCGCACCCGGTGGATGATCCTGGAAGGCTTCCGCAACCTCCCTGCTCTGGCCTTCACCCCCACGGAGCTGATGGCCCTTACGTTCAGCCGGAATCTCCTCCGTCCTCTGCGTGGCACCCCCCTGCAAGCCTCGCTGGATTCCGCTTTTCACAAGATGATCACGACGCTTCCACCCGGCGCCTTGAGCTACCTCCGGCAACTGGACCGGACCTTCACGGTCGGGATCGGCCCCCACAAGGATTACCGGCGCCACCGGGAAACCGTCGATCGACTTTGCCGGGCGCTGGAGGACCGGCGGACGGTCCAGATCCGCTACGCCTCCCTGAGCCGGGGGAAGACGACCCGGCGGGAGGTGGACCCCTATCACCTCCGCTACATGGCCGGCGGCCTCTATCTTATCGGCTACTGCCGTGTGCGGCGGGACGTCCGACTCTTTGCCGTGGACCGCATCCGGGCCGTCACCGTCACCCGACATCCCTATCAGATCCCCTTGGGGTTTGACGTCGAGGCCTACATGGCGGAGGCCCTGGAGGTCATGCGGGGAAAGCCGGCCGAAGTGGAGCTGCGGTTTGAGCCCCGGGCGGCGGCTTGGGTCCGGGAGCGCCTCTGGCACCCCAGCCAGGAACTCGCGGAGCTTCCCGGGAAGCGGCTAAGGATGACCCTCCGGGTCGCTCAGACGCCTGAACTCATCCGGTGGGTCGCGGGGTTCGGGGGGGAGGTCACCGTGATTTGCCCGCCTGGTCTCCGTAAGGCCGTCAGGGAGGTGGGGCAGGCCCTGGTGAGAAAATATCGGAAGCCGTGACCGGATCTGTCCAAACGGGGTGGTAAAATAAAACTTTCTGACGAAGGCGCTCAATCAGGCGGTCAAGCGGAACGGTGTCCGCTTCCCCGGGGACTTTTTGTTTCAGTTGACTCAGGAGGAGTTCACGGCTTTGAGGTTCCAGATTGGAATCTCAAACACCGGACGCGGCGGGCGCCGCTATCGGCCCTATGCCTTCACGGAGCACGGCGCGATCATGGCTGCCAATGTGCTCAACAGCGAACAGACGGTTCTGCCCATGGCGCAAGTCATGAGCGCACTGGGGAGCGCCTGAAAAGGTAGACCTATGTCTTCCGAGCCACGTTCGAGTACAGCACTCG
>JACRHK010000137.1 GCA_016217625.1 Nitrospirota bacterium | reverse complement strand
GGATCGACATGACGAAGTTCCTGATCCCTGCCTTGGGCTGGGTGTACCTGGTGATCCTCTTGGACTGGTACACGAAGGCGGTTCTTCGAGCACTGGCGCGAAAGCAAGTGGCAGCGCCTCGCGCCCTACGAGAAATTCGCCGGCATGATCGATCGTCATTGGGAGGGAATCGCCGCCGATTGCCAGCCGGAGAACAAGGTCGCGCTCGGCTTTGTCGAGGGCCTGAACAACAAGATCCGCGTCATCCAGCGCCGGGCGTATGGATTGCGCGACGAGGAGGACCTGCGGCTCAAAATACTGACGTGCATGCTGCCGGCCCTCTAAAATGACCACAAATCACCCACACGAATGCGCGAAGAGCCTAAAAAGATAGTCCTGACCCCCAAGCTGTTACAAGCGGCGGGGGGCGTCAAGCGGGCGGTTGGCTGGAGTGCTTGGTTCGCGTACTTCTTGAAATCCCCGGTGGGCAATTGGGGGTTAATAGAGGAGGAACTCCGACGGAATCAGCCGCCGTTGGACGGGATCCACCGCGAGGCAGAGCTGTTCAAGGACGGTCAGGCCGAGCAGGGGGGCGTCTTCGGTCTCTCCGAACACCACGCGGCAGGGCGTAGACTCTCCGTTGATTTGGACGGCACCTTCCCCGATGTCGCGTTGCACGTGGCGGTCGTCGGCCAAGAGGAGCGATACCGCGCGGAGGGGTTGGATGCCCAGGGATTGCAAAAGGGGCTTGGGAACGACGGTGAGCGTGGCGCCGGGGTCGGCAAGGGCCGCGAGAGGCTCAGACCGGGCGCCCGTTTTGGGGTTGATGACGAGGATTTGAACGTGTACTTCACCCATTGGCGCTTTTCCTCTCGCACAGCGTAGCACACGCGGCGGGGGGTGTCAAATGAGGGGTTAGGGGGACCACTGAAGACGATCAGCAACCAACGCGCGGCAAGGACCTTTTGGGTTAGCTGGGACTGAGAAAGGCCCCAAGTCCCGTTATTTCTCTTCCCCCTTCCTGGCGTGGGTGAAGTAGAGGGCGAGGGCGACGAGGAGGCCCCGCGGAGGCGGGGCAGGACGATGAACCGGCTCCTCCAGAGGAACCCCTCGAAGACCCGCTCGATCCGCTTGATGCCCTCTTTCATGGCACGATCCGAACCTTCCTCCCTTCCACGACTATCTTCCCCTCGGCGAACAACCGCACCGCTTGGGGGTAAATCCGGTGCTCCTCGGCCAGGATGCGGGCCGAGAGGGTCTCTTCCGTATCGCCTTCCAGAACGGGGACGGCCGCCTGGAGGAGGATGGGGCCGTGGTCCACCTGTTCGTCCACGAAGTGGACCGTGCAGCCCGCCACCTTGACTCCGTGCTCCAGGGCCTGGCGCTGGGCGTGCAGTCCCGGAAACGAGGGAAGGAGCGCGGGGTGGATGTTCAGGATCCGGTCGGGGAAGGCCCGGACGAGGACGGGCGTCAGGACGCGCATGAACCCGGCCAGGGCGACAAGGCCGATCTCGCGGGCACGGAGCGCGTTCAGGACCGCCTCGTCATACGCCTCGCGGGTGGGAAAGGGTTGGGGATCCAGAAAAACGGCCTCGACCCCCCGCTGCCGGGCCCGTTCCAGGGCCTTGGCCTGGGGGCGGTCGCTCAGGACCAGGACGATGCGGGTCTTGCCGAGGCTGCCGGACGCTTCGGCGTCCAGCAGGGCCTGGAGGTTCGTCCCCCGGCCGGAGGCGAGGACGGCGACCCGGGCCGATGTGCTTCGGCCCGCCCTATATCCCAAGGCATCGGGGCGCAGCTCAGACATATTCCACCCCGGGTTCCCCCGCATCGATCTCTCCGACCTGGTAGACGGTCTCTCCCGTCCGGCGGAGGTGGGTCGTGAGGGGTTCGATCTGATCGGGCGGGACGACGAGGAGGAACCCCACCCCCATGTTGAAAACGCGGTACATCTCGGCTTCGGCGATCGGGCCCGCCTCCTGGATGGTGGTGAACGGCGGCGGAACGGGCCAGCTCCCCTTGCGGATGCGCGCCCGGCACCCCGCCGGGAGGATGCGGGGAAGGTTCTCCGTGATGCCGCCGCCCGTGATGTGGGCCATCCCGCGGACGACGAACTGACGGAGCAGGGGAAAGACCGTGGGGACGTAGATCCGCGTCGGCATGAGCAGCACCTCCCCGACCGACTCGTCCACGCCGGGGAACCGGTGGCTGACCGTGAGGCCCATCTGCTCGAAGAGGAGCTTCCGGAGCAGGGAGTAGCCGTTGCTGTGGAAGCCGGTGGAGGGGAGGGCGAGGACCTGGTCGCCGGGACGGATCGCCCGGCCGTCCACGATTCGCTCCCGCTCGACCACGCCCACGGCGAATCCGGCCAGGTCGTACTCCCCGTCCTTGTAGAACCCGGGCATCTCGGCCGTCTCCCCGCCCAGCAGGGCGCACCCCGCCCGGCGGCACCCTTCGGCGATCCCCCGGAGGATCGCCCCGGAGACCTCTAGGCGAAGCTTCCCCGCGGCCAGGTAATCGAGGAAGAAGAGCGGCTCGGCCCCCTGGACGAGGACGTCGTTGGCGCACATTGCCACCAGGTCGATCCCGACGGTGTCATGGCGGTCCGTGAGGAAGGCGAACCGGAGCTTGGTGCCGACCCCGTCCGCGCCGGCCCCCAGGACGGGGTCCCGGTAACCGAGCTCCCTGACGCCGAAGAGTCCCCCGAACCCCCCGATCTCCGAGAGGACGCCGGAGCGGGTGGTGGTAGCGGCCAAGCTCCGTCTGGAGGAAACCAGGCGTCCCGCAGCTTCCGTGTTCACGCCGGCGGCTTTGTAGTCAAGCGGGTTCATGGATGTCATCAGTCAAATTGCAGAATGCAAAATGAATAATGTAAAATGCAAAATGTCAGAATCGAAAGAACTCCCGTTTTTTATTTTGCATTTTGCATTTTGCAATTTGCATTTTGCATTGTCAATAGGTTCACTCTGTTGGGGAGGAGGACTTCAGGCGCGCGAGCGCTTCCCTGGCCGCCTCCTGCTCGGCCTCTTTCTTGCTCCGTCCGGCGCCGGTCCCCATCGGCTCCTCGCGGACGAGGATCTCCACCTCGAAGCGCTTGTCGTGGTCCGGGCCCGACTCCCCGATGACCCGGTACAGCGGGAGGACGCCCAATTGGCTCTGGCAATACTCCTGCAAGTCGGTCTTGAAGTCGTGGTTCAGGCCCTGCGACAGGAGTTGCCGGATCATGTCCTGAAAGATCAACTGGACCCAGGTGGTGGCCCGGATCATCCCTCCGTCCAGGTAGAGAGCGGCGATGAGCGCTTCCAGGGCGTCCGAGAGGATGGAGGGTTTCTCCCAGCCCCGGGTCTGTTCTTCCCCTTTGCCCAACCGGAGGTGCGGGCCGAGATCGAGGCGTTGGGCCAGCCCCGTCAGGATGGTCTCGCTCACCAACAGGCTCCGGTATTTCGAGAGGTCCCCCTCCGGCAGCTCCGGATAGGTGCGCACCAGGTAGTCGCAGATCGTCAGGTTGAGGATGGCGTCCCCCAGGAACTCCAGGCGCTCGTTGTCTTGCGCGCGGGGGTCGCGGCTTTCGTGGGCGAACGACTTGTGCGTGAGGGCCTGGATGAGGAGGTTCCTGTCTCGGAACGTGTAGCCGATCCGCCGCTCAAGCGTGAAGTAGGGGTCACGCGGGCTTTCTAAGACGGAGTCGGGGGGCATGGCCTCACCCCCCGAGGGGGGCGCGGAACAGGAGCGTGGCGTTGGTTCCCCCGAAGCCGAAGGAGTTGGAGAGGGCGACCTCTACCCGCAACGGCCTGGCCTTGTTGGGGATGTAGTCGAGGTCGCACGCCGTGTCGGAGAACTCCTGGTTGATCGTCGGAGGGAGAATCCCGTGGTACAGGGCCAGGACGGAGAAGATGGTCTCGATCCCTCCCGCGGCGCCCAGGAGGTGGCCGGTCATCGACTTAGTGGAGCTCACCGGGATCCGATAGGCCCGACCCCCGAAAACGGTCTTGATCGCCCGCGTCTCGATGGCGTCGGCGAAAGTCGATGTCCCGTGGGCATTGATGTACCCCACGGCTTCGGCAGGCAACCCCGCGTCCTTCAGTGCAAGCTGCATGCACCGGACCGCTCCCTCGCCGTCGTCGGGCGGCGCCGTCATGTGGTACCCGTCGCCGCTCATCCCGTAGCCCAGGACTTCACCGTAGATCCGGGCGCCCCGCTGCCTGGCGGACTCCCGCTCCTCCAGGACCACGATCCCCGCGCCTTCGCCCAGAACGAAGCCGTCCCGCTCCCGGTCAAAGGGGCGGCTGGCCCGCTGGGGTTCGTCGTTCCGCGTCGAGAGGGCTTTCATCGCAGCAAAGCCGGCCACGCCGAGGGGGGTGACAGCGGCCTCGGTTCCACCGGCGATCATGGCGTCGGCCTCGCCCCGCTGGATGATCCGATACGCATCGCCGATGGCGTGCGTGCCGGTCGCGCAGGCCGTGGAGACGGCGGAGTTGGGCCCCTTGGCGCCGAAGCGGATGGAAACCTGCCCCGAAGCCAAGTTGACGATGGTCATCGGGATAAAGAAGGGGGTGATCCGGCGCGGCCCTTTCTCGGCGAGCAGGAGCGCCTGGCGCTCGATGGAGCCGATGCCTCCGATCCCGCTGCCGATGTAAACCCCCACGCGGTGGGCATTCTCCGGCGTGACCCGCAACCCCGCGTCCTCCAGGGCCATGATGCCGGCGGCGAGGGCGTACTGGATGAAGGGGTCCATCTTCTTCATCTCCTTGGGCTCGATGTACGCGGATGGGTCGAAGTCGCGCACCTCGCCCGCGATCTGGCAGGGGAACTCGGCCGGATCAAACTTCGCAATCCGGTCGATCCCGCTCTCTCCCCGGCAGAGGGCCCGCCAGTTCTTCTCCACCCCCGTGCCGAGGGGGGTGATCAGTCCCAGGCCCGTGACGGCGACGCGGCGCATGCGGCGATGGCGCTCCTAAATCCGCTCCCCGATGTAATCGACGGCGTTCTGAACGTTGACAATCTTCTCCGCCTCCTCATCGGGGATCTCGATGCCGAACTCTTCCTCCAGCGCCATTACCAGCTCGACGATGTCGAGGGAGTCGG
>JACRHK010000136.1 GCA_016217625.1 Nitrospirota bacterium | reverse complement strand
TACGGAGCCAAAGATTTTCTGGTCCGCGAGAGAGCGGAAACGGTCCATGGATCAACCGCTTCACCAAAGACCCTCATCCCGATGGGTGACTGGTGCAGTGAAGAACTGACACCGCAATCAAACGAAACTGCGGCAATGGTGAAGAGGATGATCGCGAAAAGACATGGTGAGAAACGTTCGTTTCTCACCACAGGACAAATGTTTCTCTTGACAGGTGCCCTTTAAATGGGGTGAGCTACCCCTCTTTTCATGGACACTAGAAAAGGGGACAAATACCCCTGGAGGTGTCCCATGCGAAAACGTCGGAGCTACACGAAAGCTTTTAAAGCGGAAGCCGTCCGATTGCTGGGGCAGTCCGGCAAACCGGCGGCGGAACTGGCCCGGGAGCTGGGGATCCGGCGCAACCAACTCTATAAGTGGTGCGAGCAGATAACGGCTCACGGCGAGCAGGCCTTTCCCGGTTCCGGCCGTCCACCCGAGCCGAGCAACGAGGCCGCCCGGCTCCGACGGGATCTGGCGCGGGTGACCGAGGAGCGGGACATCTTAAAAAAAGCCGTGGCGTTCTTCACCAAGGGGTCCGCATGAAGTACGCCTTCATCGAGACGCAACGGCCGATACATCGGATCGAGCGCCTGTGTATGGCATTGGACGTCAGCCGCAGCGGCTATTACGCGTGGCGTACACGGCCCGAGAGCCGGCGAGCCCAAGAAAATCGGGCGCTGCTGGCCCGCATTCGCGCCGTGCATACCGAAGCCCGAGAAGCGTATGGCGCGGTCAAGACCTGGCGGATGTTGCGGGCGCAGGGCGTGTCGTGTGATCGGCATCGCGTGGCCCGACTGCGGCGGATCCATGGGATTGAAGCCCGACGGATGCGACGCTTCCGGGCAGCCTATCAGGCCCGCAACAGTGCGCCGCCCGCTCCCAACTGGCTGAACCGACCATTTGAAGTTCCAGCGCTGAACCGGGTGTGGGCCGGGGATAGCACTTTTATTTCGACGCGTCGGGGCTGGCTGTATCTGGCAGTGCTGCTGGATCTGTGCTCGCGACGGGTCATCGGCTGGGCGATGAGCGAGCGGCCCGACGGCCAGCTGGTGCGCGACGCGCTGACCATGGCGGTGGCGCACCGCAGCCCTTCCCCCGGGCTGATCCATCACAGCGATCAGGGCATCCAATATGCCAGCGGCATCTATCAGAGCCCACTGCAGTCTCATGGAATGCGGCCCAGCATGAGTCGTAAAGGCGACTGCTACGACAACGCCGTGGTCGAGAGCTTTTTCAGCACGCTGAAGAACGAGTGGGTCTTCCATCAGAACTTTCTCGATCGTGACCAGGCACGGGCGGCGTTGTTTGACTACATCGAACTGTTCTATAATCGGCAGCGTTGCCACGCTGCGCTAAATTACCAGAGCCCGGTCGCATACGAAGGTCGGGGTGATGGTGCTTAACTCACTGTCCGTGAAATCGGGGCTACCTCAATCTGTCCCCATTTTGCTGGTTATTTCAGGACGGTCTCGTAGATGGTGATCTCGACCCGGCGGTTTTCGGAGCGGCCTGCCTTGCTTTTGTTGTCGGCGAGGGGGAGCGTCTTTCCGTAAGTCAGGACGGTAATCCGGTTGCGGTCGATCCCCTTCAGCGAGGCCAAGTAGGCGGACACGGCTTCGGCGCGCCTCCGGCCCAGGGAGAGGTTTAAGGCGGCGGAACCGACCGAATCGGTGTGGCCGGATACGACGATGGCTGAATAGTTGATGTCCGCGATCTCTTGGGCCAGCCGGTCGATCTCGGCCTTGGCTTCCTTGGAGAGCCTCCATACTCCCGCTTTGAAGCGAGTGGCGTTGGAGCTCAGGGAGACCTGTTTAAAGATCTTTTGGGCTTCCAGCTTCTTGACCCGGCTCTCAACCCCTTCCACGGTCGCTTGTGTTGCCCGCGTCTCCGAGGCCAGCTTCTCTATCCGCGTGTTCTGTTCGTTCGATGATGTCTCAAGGGCGGTGAGCCGTTTATCGAGGGGAGCGATCCGCTCGTTCACGTACTGCTCTGTGGCGCACCCGCTCAAGACAAGGCTGAGGGCGCCCAAGCCGAGGAGCGCGAAGACTCCCGTACGGATGGATTCTTGCGTTTCGTTCATCATAGCCGGTCCCCCCTACCCAAGAGCCTATCCGACAAACCTATGGTTTTACATGAGAAAATAAGCTATAACAGAGCATAAAATAAAGAATTTGTCTAGGATAATTCTGGGGGGGTCGTTGAGGGGATCAAAGGGGGGGCTGGAAGGCGCTGTCCGTGTGTTACAATCTGCGAGTCATGACCGAAGAGACGCAGACCATCCTCGTCCACTACCACGAGATCGCGCTCAAGGGGAAGAACCGTCCAGTGTTCCTTGAGCAGCTTGCCCAGAACCTGAAAGCTGCCGTCTCCGATCTCGGGAAGGCGCGTGTGAGACGCATGACGGGGAGGCTGCAATTTCAGCTTGACGGAACGGTCTCTTGGGAAACACTTCGTAAGCGGCTGGGGATGGTCTTCGGCGTCGCGAACTTCCTGCCGGCCTACCGTGTGGAGCCTTCGATCGAAGCGATGCAGGAAGCGATCGGCCGGAGTGTCGCGGGACGAACGTTTGAGAGTTTCCGGGTCACGGCAAAGCGGGCGGATAAGACATTCCCACTGACCTCTCCAGAGATCAACCGCCAAGTGGGGGGGTACGTCAAAGCGCAAACAGGCGTCAGGGTTGACCTTGAGAATCCGGAGCTGACCATCTATCTGGAGGTCCTCCCCGGGGAGGCATTCTTTGCCTTTGAGCGCTATCCCGGGCCAGGGGGACTGCCGGTTGGCGTAAGCGGCCGCGTGGTTGCTCTCCTCTCCGGCGGGATCGATTCTCCCGTCGCTTCCTACCGGATGATGAAACGAGGGTGCCGTGTCCTCTTCGTCCACTTCCACGGCCAGCCCTACCTCAGCCGGGCCTCGGCGGAGAAGGCCGAGGAGCTGGCGAATCTGCTCACGCGCTATCAGTACCGCTCGCGCCTCTACCTCGTGCCGTTCGGCGAGGTCCAGCGGGAAGTCGTCCTGGGGGTTCCGGCGCCGTACCGCGTCGTCCTCTACCGGCGGTTGATGATCCGGATTGCCGAGAAGATTGCCGCGCAAGAGCGGGCGAAAGCCTTGGTGACGGGAGACAGCCTCGGCCAGGTGGCCTCCCAGACGCTGGAGAACCTGGCTGTCGTGGGCCAGTCCGCCTCGGGCGGACTGGCCCTCTTCCGCCCGCTCATCGGGATGGATAAGGACGAGATCACCGCGCAGGCGCAGGCCATCGGGACGTATGAGATCTCCATCCAGCCCGACCAGGATTGCTGCCAGCTCTTCATCCCGAAACGTCCGGCCACGCGGACGACAGTGGAAGTCATTGAGCGGGTCGAAGAAAGGCTGGGCGTGGAACGCCTCGTGAAGATGGCTCTGGAGAAGATCGAGGTGAAGGAGTTTCGTTTTCCTGGCGGAATCGAGGATCGAGGATAGAGGATGGAGGATGGAAGATAGAAGATAGAGGATAGAAGATGGAAGATGGAAGATGGAAGATGGAAAATAGGTCTGGCATCCGCTGGTTAGTTTCTATCTTCCATCATCTATCTTCTATCTTCAGTATGTTCGTCAGTTC
>JACRHK010000131.1 GCA_016217625.1 Nitrospirota bacterium | reverse complement strand
CCGCGCCCATCAGCGTTTCGTCATCTCCACCCATCTCAATCCGGAGGGCGACGCCCTGGGCTCCCAGCTTGCGCTCGGCCGGGCGCTCGAGACGCTCGGCAAAGACGTGCGCCTCTGCAACCGGGACCCCGTGCCGGGACTGTACCGGTTTCTGCCGGGGGCGGATCGGATCGAGGTCGTGGAAATGGTCCCCGCTCCCTACGACCTCCTTGTGCTGGTGGATTGCGGAAGTCTCGATCGCACGGGGCTCAGGCTGCCGGAGCCCGGCGGGGGCGAGATGGTCATCGTGGATCACCACCTGAGCAGCCAGGGGACCGGGCCTTGGCACTGGATCGATGCCGGGGCCTCGGCGACGGGAGAGATGATCTACGCCCTCATCCGGGAGCTGGCCGTCCCCCTCGACAAGACGATCGCCGTCAACCTGTACGCGGCCATCACAACCGACACGGGGACGTTCCGCTACTCCAACACCACGCCCCACGTCCTCCGCATGGCGGCCGAACTCATCGAGCGGGGCGCCGACCCGTGGAACAACGCCCTCCGGATGTATGAGAGTCACCCGGAGGGGCGGATCCGCCTGCTGGCCGCCGCGCTGGGCGCGCTGGAGCGGGGGTTGGGGGGGCGCGCCGCCTGGATCATCCTGACCTCCCGGATGTTCGCGGAGACGGGAACGGCCGCGGGAGACACCGAAGGGATCGTCAACTACCCTCGATCGATCGAAGGGGTGGAGGTGGCCTTCCTCTTCCGCCAGGTCGAGGAGAAGGAGTGGAAGGTGAGCTTCCGATCGAAGGGGGGGGTGAACGTGGCCTCCCTGGCGGAGACGTTCGGCGGGGGCGGGCACCACAACGCGGCCGGGTGCCAGGTTTCCGGGACGCTTGAGGAAGTCAAACAGCGCGTGCTTCAGGCGCTGGAACGCGCCTTCGGGGAGTCCACTGTCCAAAGTCCAATGTCTTGAGACCAACGTCTTGATATGCTGTTGAAGACTTTGGACCTCGGACGTTGGACATTTCTTCTCCCATGACCCCCTACCACGGCGTCCTCGTGCTCTGGAAGGAGCCGGGCGCGACCTCGCACGATCTGGTCCAGGAGGCGCGGCGCCTGCTCCGTCAACGGAAGGTTGGGCACCTGGGCACCCTCGATCCGCAGGCGGCCGGCGTGCTCCCCCTCTGTCTGGGCCGGGCGACGCGGCTCACTCCCTATCTCATGGAAGGGGACAAAGAGTACCGGGTCACGCTCCGGCTGGGGGAGCAGACGGACACCCAGGATGCCTGGGGGAAGGTGCTCGCCTCCCGCCCGTGGGACCCGGTCACGGAGACGGCGATCCGGGCGGTCTGCCGGCGGTTTGTCGGACGGATCATCCAGCAGGTCCCCCTCTATTCGGCTGTCAAGGTGGGTGGACGGCCCCTCTACCGCTACGCGCGGAGCGGCCGGCCAGTCGCTTCTCCCAGCCGAGAGATCACCATCTCCCATTTGAAGGTGGTGGAGGTTGCGCTTCCCCTTGTGACGTTGGAGGTCCAATGCGGCAAGGGGACCTATATGCGGACGCTCTGCCACGACCTGGGCGAGGCGCTGGGCGTGGGGGGACATCTGGCCGCATTGAGCCGGCTGCGTTCCGGCCCCTTTACGCGCCGGGAGGCCGTCACGCTCGACGAGCTGAAGGCGCGGGTCGCCGAAGGCCGCATCCGGGAAGTCCTTCTCCCGTTGGAGACCCTGTTGCCGGAAATCCCCATCCTGCGCGTTACGGAGGCCGGGGCTCGGAAGGTGGCCCATGGACAGCCGCTGGGCCTTGCAGACCTCTCGGTGGCCCCCGATCCCCCCGGGGAGGCGCTCCCGGTCATCCGCTACCGGGTGTTCGGGGAAGACGGCCGGTTGTTGGCCATTGCCAAGCCACTGATATTCCAGGGGAAACCACAAAGGTCTGGAGAGGGGGGGGCCGCGTTCCTTCTCGAGCGGGTCCTCGCCTAAAAAAGGCTTTACAGCAGGTCGAATTTTGTGATATTTTATATCAACTTACAGGGCGAAAAATGAGTGAAGAAGAGGGAGAAGCATCATGGCCGTCATGGCGCAACAGAAGCAGGATCTGATTCAGGGCTATCGATTACACGAGAAGGATACCGGCTCTCCGGAGGTGCAGATCGCGCTGCTGAGCGAGCGGATCACCTACCTGACCGAGCACTTCAAGCTGCACAAGAAAGATCACGCCTCCCGACGGGGTTTGCTCAAGTTAGTGGGGCAGCGGCGGCGGCTACTGGACTACCTCAAATCGAAGGATGCCGACCGGTATCATGAAATCATCGAGCGGCTCGGCATCCGCAAGTAATCTCACCAGAGGGACACAAGCGGCTCCAGGGGTCAGGGGTGCGCCGCTTCTCCACCCAGTTCCTCCGCGCGAAAAGTTCATGCCGCACCTTGACGCTCCGGCGCCGGACCAGGATGCCCGGGTCTCTATGGGAGAGACCGCACGGGGGTGCGCTCAGAAGGAAAAGGAGTTATGACATTCATGTCCAAGATGACCGTAGCGTTAGAGAGTGGCGACAAGCAGCTAGTGATTGAAACCGGCCGGGTGGCCCGACAGGCGGATGGGGCCGCCCTGGTCCGGTACGGGGATACCGTGGTGCTCGTCACCGCCGTAGCCTCAAAGGTGATCCGGGAGGGAAAGGATTTCCTTCCTTTGACGGTGGATTACCAGGAAAACGCCTACGCGGCGGGGAAGATCCCCGGGGGGTATTTCCGCCGGGAGGGACGGCCGAGTGAGCGGGAGGTCCTCACCTCGCGTCTCATCGATCGCCCGATCCGGCCACTGTTTCCTGACGGCTATTATTACGAGACCCAGGTCATCGCCTCTGTCCTCTCCTACGGCGAGGAGTATGTGAGCGACATCCTGGGAATCCTCGGGGCCTCGGCCGCCCTGACCGTCTCGGAGATCCCCTTCCAGGGTCCCGTCGGCGCGGTCCGCGTGGGGCGCCTGGACGGCCGGTTCCTCATCAACCCCTCCCTTTCGCAGAACGAACGCTGCGATCTGACCCTGATTGTCGCGGGCACCGCGGAGGCGGTCATGATGGTGGAGGGAGGCGCCGGCGAGGTGCCCGAAGAGACGCTCCTGGATGCCATCATGTTCGCCCACGAGGAGATCCGGCGGATCGTTGCTTGTCAGGAGGACCTCCGGAAACAGATCGGCCGCGAGAAGCGGCCGGTGGCGCCGGTGGTGCTGGACGGGGCCCTCAAAGAGGAGGTACGGACCCAGGCGCGGGAGCAGATCCGCTCGGCGGTCCTCATCCCCAACAAGACGGCCCGCCAGGAGGCGCTGGCGCAGATCCTTGAGGAGACGCTGGCCCGGATGGACGGGGAGGATGCGGAGCGGGGCAAGCAGATCCGGCTGGCCTTCCACGAACTGGAGCGCGATGAAGTCCGTCGGATGATCCTCGAGAAGGGACTCCGGGCCGACGGCCGCAGCCCCGAATCGATCCGCCCCATCACCTGCGAGACCGGGGTTCTCCCCCGGACGCACGGGTCCGCCCTCTTTACCCGCGGCGAGACGCAAGCCCTGGT
>JACRHK010000123.1 GCA_016217625.1 Nitrospirota bacterium | reverse complement strand
TCCTGGGCTCTTCGGAGAGCTTGCGGAAAGGCGCCGAGGACCAGGGAGTTCAGATCGGGGGCGCCGCGCAGTCGGTGCACACGATGTCCTCCTCGATGCAGCGCGTGGCGGAGGACGCGGAGCTGGCGGCCGACGCCTCGCGCCAAGCCACGGACTCCGCGTTGAAGGGCGAGAAAGCCGTGGAAGACACCATCCGCGGGATGCAGCGGATCCGCGGGACCGTGCAGCTCACCAGTAAGAAGGTCAAGGCCCTGGGGGATCGCTCCCTGGAGATCGGCGCCATCGTGGAGGTGATCAACGACATCGCCACCCAGACCAACCTGCTGGCGCTCAACGCCGCCATCGAGGCGGCCCGGGCGGGCGAGCATGGCAGGGGATTCGCCGTCGTGGCCGACGAGGTGCGGAAGCTCGCCGAGCGCTCGGCCAAGGCCACCAAAGACATTGCCGGCCTCATCAAGGGGATTCAGGTCGAGACGAACGAGGTCGTGACGACGATGGAAGAAGGGACCCGTGAGGTGGAGGAAGGAACGCGGATCGCGGACTCCGCGGGCGCCGCCCTGAAAGAGATTGAGGCGATCGTGAAGCGATCCTCCACGCTGGTCGCGGAGATCTCCCAGGCGGCCCGCCAGCAGGTGAAGTCGACGGAGAACGTCGTGCGCACCATGGAGTCCATCTCCGGCGTGAGCCGTCAAGCCGCCGATGGCGTGAAACACACCGTAGCGACTATTAAAGGCCTTGCCGACCTTGCCGACCGCCTGGTGATCACCATCGGGAAGTTCAAGATCGGCAGGGAGGCCGAGGAGCCCGCCCTCTCCGCCGCGATGGACGGGGACGAGGAGGAGATCCTCCTGTCCTGATCCGGCGAGGACCCCATGGCAGGAACGTTCGATCGCGCAGCCCTGGTTGAGTTCTTCCTGATCGAAGCGGGAGACCACCTCCAGAACCTCAACCAGGGCCTCCTCACCCTGGAGAAAAACCCCGGGAACCGGGAGGTAATCGACGAGCTCTTCCGCGCCGCCCACACCCTGAAAGGCTCCGCCGCCATGATGGGGTTTCTGGTGATCAGCGAGATCGCCCACCGCACGGAAGACGTCCTGGGGATGATCCGCTCAAAGGAGGTCTCCGCCGACCGGAACCAAATCAATTTCATCTTCGAGACGCTCGATGCCGTCAAGACCCTCGTCAACGAGATCCCCAAGGGGAAGGCCGAAAACGCGGAGATTGCCCGCCATATCAACCTTCGCTACAACACCCTGTTTGCCCCGAAAGAACCGGCTCCGGGGGTGTTGGAGGCGGCTGCACCGACTCCTGCGGCGGAGGTCCTGACGACGCCGGAGCCCGCACCCGCGGAACTCATCGCCGAAGCGGAGATCATCGAAGAGCCTGTACCCGCCCTGGCCCGGAGCGCCGGCGGTCTCCAGGCGGAGATCGAGGAGGCGCGCCATCTGGCCGTCGCGGAGCGCCGGGAGCAATCGCGCCGGGCCGCAGACGTCTCCGAGATCGAAAAACAGGTCATCCGCGTCAACATCAACCAGTTGAACAACCTGATGAACCTCGTCGGCGAACTGGTCGTCAAGCGGAACCACCTGATCCAGCAGCTCAACTACATCCAAGGCGTCCGGGAAGAGATCCATTTCAGCCAGTCTCGCCTCCTGAAGACCGTCCGCGGCTTCGAGGAAAAATACGAGTATAGCCTTCCCTCCAGGACGCCGACTTCCGCATCCTTCTCCCCCTTCGACTCCGTAGATTTCTTCGAGCTCGAATTCGATCGGTATGACGACGTGAACCTCCTCTCGCGCCAGTTGGTGGAGATCACCAATGACATCAATGAGGTGCTCCATGAGCTGGCCGCCTTCTTCGAGGGGTTCGAAGAAGAGACCGCCCAGATCAGCCGCATCACGACCTCCCTGCAAGAAGAGATCACCAGCGCGCGGATGGTGGCGCTCGACCGCCTCTTCCAGCGGTTCACCCGGCCGGTCCGAGACCTCGCCCAGACCGAGCGGAAGAAGGTCAACATCCTGGCCTCCGGGGGCGAGACCCGGATCGATAAAACCATCTTCGAGATGATTTCCGACCCCCTCCTCCACTTGATCCGCAACGCGGTCTCTCACGGCATTGAGCCTCCGGAGGACCGCCTCCGCATGGGCAAGGAGGAGACAGGAACCATCGTGCTGAACGCGAAACATGAGGGCAACAACATCCTGATTGAGATCGAGGACGACGGCCTGGGAATCGACCCGGAGTTCATCCGTTCCGAGGCCGTGCGGCGCGGGTTCATCACTCCGGCGGTCGCCAAAGAGCTTTCCGACACGGAGACGATCAACCTCATCTTCCTCCCCGGGTTCTCCACGTATAAGGAGATTAGCTCGCTCTCAGGTCGCGGCGTCGGCCTGGATGTGGTGACGACCGATTTGGCGAAGATCAACGGGCGGATTGAAGTGCAGACCGAGGTCCATGTCGGCACGAAGTTTCTCATCAAGCTCCCCCTGACCCTGGTGATCACCCAGGCATTGATCATCCGCTCGGGCGAGCAAGAGTTCGCGATCCCGCTCAACACCGTCGAAGAAACCACGCGCTTCGCGGAAAGCGAGGTGCGGCGCCTGGCCGGCGAAGAGATGGTCAACCTCCGCGGACGAATGGTCCCGCTGCTCCGCCTGGACCGCGTGCTCGGCCTGAAGCCCGCCGTTCGCGCGGACGAGATCGGCCGGAAGTTACCCGCGCTCGTCCTGGGCGTGATGGAGCGCACGATCGCGCTCATGGTCGACGCGATCGTCGGCCGAGAGGAGATCGTGGTCAAGCCGCTCGGGGAGTACCTCAAAAACCTCCGGGCCTACACCGGGGCGTCCATCTCCGGCGAGGGGAACGTCCGCCTGATCCTGGATACGCTCTCCTTCCTGGGCGAGCAGGGCGCCAAAGTCAAGGCCATCACGCGGGTGATCCAACGGGAGGCCCCTCCCAGCGAGGCCCCCCACATCCCGGCCGCGCCTGAAGCGCCGGAGATGGCCGTGGCCGCCGCGCCACGGCTGTCCCGCGTCCTAGTCGTCGATGATTCCATCAGCATCCGCAAGTACCTGAGCCATATCCTGGCCAAGGCAGGATTCGAAGCGGCGGTCGCCACCCAGGGCCTGGAGGCGCTCGAGATGCTCTCCAAAGAGCCGTTCGACCTCATCATCACCGACCTGGAGATGCCGGTCATGCACGGATATGAGTTGATGGCTGAGCTCAAGCGCAACCCGCAACTCGCCCAGGTGCCGGTGGTGGTGCTGACCTCCAGGGCCGGCGAGAAACACCGCAAAAAGGCCCAGGAGATGGGAGCGCTGGAGTACCTCGTGAAACCGTTTGACGAACAGATCCTCATTGAGGTCACCCAGCGAATCCTCGGCAAGGTTCTCGCCTAGGTCAGACAGGTCTGACAGGTCAGACACGATGGCCCCTACCCAGTCCACTGATCAGATCCTGATTTTCCGGCTTGCCGGTGAGCGCTACGCGATCTCCATCCGCCACCTGATGGAGATCCGGACCCCCACGGACCTCGGCAACGACCCCCTCCCCTACGTGGAAGGCACGCTCCTCGTGCGGGGCCGGGAGACGCCGGTCCTCGACGTCCGCCGCGTCCTTGAACATCCGACGCGCACCTCCCGCGAGGAGATCGCCGTGCTCGTCCTACAACATTTATCCGGCTCCATCGGGCTGACCGTGGACTCCGTGCAGGAAATCCTCAACGCAGCCTCCACAGAGGTCCTCCCGCTCCCTGACGGGATCTTTTCAGGAGAGGAGCGGATGTTTGCCGGAGCGATTCGACACGACGGAGAGATCATCCTCCTGCTCAACGAGCAGGCGTTCTCGTCCAAGCAGAGGACACCCTGACGATGGCAATACGGACGACGACTCAGACACGACTGCTCACGTTCCAGACCGCGGGGAGGACCTTCTGCGTGCCTCTGAATCAGACCCTGGAGATCCTCCTTTCTGAAGGGATCCGCCGTGTTCCGCTCACCCTCCCCTACGTAGAGGGTGTGAAGGATTACCGGGGAACGCTTGTGGCCGTCTACGACCTCAGGAAGCGCTTCGAGACTGACGAGGAGAGTCCCGCTGGTCTCCTCCTCGTAATCCAGGGAAGCTCCACCCCCCTCTGCCTCCACGTGGACGCCGTCGGCGGGATCGCCACCGTAGAGGAGGGAGAGATCCTCTCCCCCCCGCTGAAGCTCATGGGCATCCAGTCCCGCTTTCTCATCGGCATCATCAAACAAGACCGGCAGGTCCTGCCGATCCTGAATATCCCGGCCCTTTTCGCCAATCCCGATTCCATCCGGCTGGAGATCGCCTAATGGAGGAGACCCCATGAAAAAGCGACTGTTATTGGCCGACGACAGCATTACGATCCAGAAGGTGGTGGAGCTCATCTTCTCCGGCGAGGAGATAGAGGTCCAGGCGGTCTCCGACGGGGAGGCCGGGTGGGAGAAGGTTCGCCAGGAGCGGCCGGACGTCGTCCTGGCCGACGCGGTGATGCCGAGACTGGACGGCTTCGAGCTCTGCCGCCGGATCAAGAGCGACCCTGACCTGCGCGCGATTCCGGTCGTGCTCCTGGTCTCCGTGCACGAGCACTACGACGAAGCCCGCGGCGCCGAGGTGCAGGCCAACGCCTACCTCACCAAGCCGTTTGAATCGGGTGAACTCATCGGCACGGTTCGAAACGCCATCGAGCAGGCAGCAGCCCTCCGTGCCGCGCCGGCTATGGCCCCCCCGATGGCCATCGAGGCCGCCCCTTCTGTCTTCGGGGAGGAGGAACTGGAGGCCGCTGTGGTCGGAGGAGAGTACGATACGGAACCCGAGGAGGCCCTGGTCGGCGAGGAAGAGGAGCCGGTCGCCATGGCGGAACCGATCGGGGAAGCCGAAACACCGGAGATCCTCGACGAGGCGGAACTCTGGAAGGGCGTGGAAGTCTCGGAGGCCGACACGTTAGCCATCCGACAAGAGGCACCAAAAGAGCCGCCTCCCGTCATCCAGTCATTCGAGACCCTGGAGGAAGCCACGGAATCTGTGGCAGAGTTCACCGCGCCGGAGACGCTTCAGCCCAGAGAGGAAACCACTGAGGCAATTTTTGCCGAG
>JACRHK010000122.1 GCA_016217625.1 Nitrospirota bacterium | reverse complement strand
TGCATGATGTATCAAGAGATGGCTAGATGGCTTGATTGCTAGAAGGCTAGATGGCTAAGATTTTTCAGCCATCCAACTATCCAGCAATCCAGATTCCTTCACTCAAACCGAATCTCCAGCACCTCGTACTCCATCGTCCGGGCCGGCGCCTTGACCGTCACCAGATCCCCGACCTGTTTCCCGATGAGGGCTCGCCCGACCGGAGACTGCACGGAGATCCATCCGTTCCCCGGGTCCGACTCGTCGGCCCCCACCAACCGGTAGCGCCTCTCCTTTCCCGACTCGGTATCGGACAGCAACACCGTGGCGCCGAACACCACCTTGTCCGACGTCATCCCCACCGTGTCAATCACCTGGGCATGGGCGAGCTTGGCGCCGATCTCCAGGATCTTCGCCTCGAGGTAGGCCTGCCGCTCTTTTGCGGCATGGTACTCCGCGTTCTCTGAGAGGTCGCCATGGGACCTCGCCTCGGCGATCTCCTTGATGTTCTTCTGGCGCTCCACCTGCGTGAGCCGCTCCAGCTCCTTCTTTAACTGCTCGTACCCTGAGCGGGTCATGGGATGTTTCCCCGTCATCGTGCCCCTCCCTGCAACGCTTCCCCCATCTTGCTATCGGACATTATAATATTCCTGAAGGGCGCGGACATCCATTTCTTCGCGCCGCGTCGCCTCCATCCCCGCGATGGCCGCCAGCGCCCCGGTCATCATCGTGAAGTATGGGATTCCCAGCGTCAGCGTCGTACGGCGGATGGAATAGGAGTCCCGCTGGGATTCGGCGCCATGCACGGTGTTGATCACGAAGTCGATCTCCCCCCCCTGGAGCCTGTCCACGATATGCGGGCTTCCCTCTTTCACCTTGTTCACCGCCTCGGCTTTCACGCCCCGCTCCCGCAAGTAGGCGGCAGTGCCCCGCGTGGCGATGATCTGAAACCCCAGGTCCCGGAGCGCCCTGGCCGCCCGCAGGGCAGCCGGCTTGTCCGCGTCCTTGACACTCAGAAAGACCCGGCCCCGGGGCGGGAGCCGGTTCCCCGCCGCCACCTGGGACTTCAGGAAGGCGAGACCGAACGATCGGTCGATCCCCATAACCTCGCCCGTGGATCGCATCTCGGGACCTAGGAGCGTGTCCACGCCGGGGAACTTCGCGAAGGGGAAGACCGCCTCCTTCACCGCGTAGTAGGGAGGCGTCCGCTCCGCCGTGAACCCTAACTCCATGAGCTTCCTGCCGCCCATGACCTTCGCCGCCAGCTTGGCCAGCGGCACGCCGATTGCCTTGCTCACGAAAGGCACGGTCCGCGACGCCCTCGGGTTGACCTCCAGGACATAGAGGACTTCGTCCTTCACGGCGAACTGGATATTCATCAGGCCGACCACCTTGAGCTCCCTCGCCAGCAACTCCGTCTCTTGCCGGATCTCCCGGAGGATGGTGGGAGAAAGGGACCGGGGCGGCAGGGAGCAGGCGCTGTCGCCCGAATGCACCCCCGCCTCTTCGATGTGCTCCATGATGCCGCCGATGACCACCGTCTCCCCGTCCGCGAGGGCATCGACGTCGATCTCCACGGCATCCATCAGATAGCGGTCCAGGAGCACGGGGTGTTCGGGGGAGACCCGCACCGCCTGGGCCATATACTCCCGGAGGCTGGCCTCATCGTAGACGATCTCCATCGCCCGTCCTCCCAGGACGTAGGAGGGACGGACCATGACGGGATACCCAATCCGGGCCGCCACCGCCCGCGCCTCTTCGAGAGAACGGGCCGTCCCGCTCTCCGGCTGGCGCAACCCCCGCTCGGCCAGCCACACCATGAACCGCTCCCGGTTCTCCGCTAGGTCGATGCTGTCGGGAGAGGTGCCGAGGATCGGCACGCCGGCCCGCTCCAGGGGGATGGCGAGCTTCAAGGGCGTCTGCCCGCCGAACTGGACGATGACGCCGTACGGCCGCTCCTTCTCGACGATGTGGAGGATATCCTCCAGGGTCAGCGGCTCAAAGTAGAGGCGGTCGGAGGTATCGTAGTCCGTGCTCACGGTCTCCGGGTTGCAGTTGACCATGATCGTCTCGTACCCCTCCTCCTTCAGGGCGAACGACGCGTGGACGCAGCAGTAGTCGCACTCGATCCCCTGGCCGATCCGGTTGGGGCCGCCCCCCAAGATTACGACCTTCTTCCGGCTCGTCGGCGCCGCCTCGCAAGTCCGCTCATACGTGGAGTAGAGGTACGGGGTATGGGCCGCGAATTCCCCCCCGCAGGTGTCCACCCGCTTGTAGACGGGCTGGATCCCTTCCCCTCCACGGAGCCGGCGCACCTCCTCCATCGAGCGCCTCATCAGCCTCGCCAGGTGGGTATCGGCAAACCCGAACCTCTTGGCCTTCCCGATTAATAAAGGCAGGCCCTCATCGCCGAGACGCCGCGCGCCGACCTCGCGCTCCAGGTCGACGATCTCCTTGATTTGCTCGCGACTCAGCGCGTGGAAGATGATGATGTCGTCCAGACGGTTCAGGAACTCCGGCCGGAAGTGCATGCGCAGCGCTTCCATCACGCGTCGTTTCATGGCCTCCTCGTCCCTGCCGGCGTGCTCGCGGATCTCCGCGGAGCCTATGTTGGAGGTCATGATGATGATACAGTTCTTGAAATCGACAGTGCGGCCTTTTCCATCCGTGAGCCTGCCGTCATCCAGTATTTGCAGCAGAGCGTTGAATACCTCGGGGTGGGCCTTCT
>JACRHK010000118.1 GCA_016217625.1 Nitrospirota bacterium | reverse complement strand
GGCCGCGCTTGTTTTGTAGGGCAGGCCACTGCGCCTGAGGCGGAGCCTGCCCCTGGCGGGGACGGAGCCCCGCCCTACAAAGAACCGGCGGCCGCTCCGCCTGAGGCGGAGAGCCGCCCTACGCGACTTCCCTCCCCTTTGTAAGGGGAGGGAGGGGTGGGGCCGTAAAGCCCCCCGTACAGGCCAGTGGCCCCGAAGAGGGGCGTGGCCCCCACGGCGAAAAGCCGCGTGGCGGCCTCGCCGCTCTACGCGGGGTTTTACGCCCACGGGGCTTTACTGGCCGTGGGGCCACGGCCCTCTACGGGGTAGAACCCCCTACCCCGCCGGCTTGAGGGAAAGAATAAACGTCGCCCCTTCGCCGGGGCGGCTCCGGACGTCGATCCGCCCACCCATCCGCTCGGCAATCTGTCGGCAGATGAAGAGCCCCAGACCCGTCCCCTCGCCCGGAGGCTTCGTGGAGAAGAAGGGGGTGAAGAGGCGGGACAGGTTCTCCTCGGAGATGCCCGGCCCCGTGTCCTCCACGGCCACCTGGACCCACCCCTCCTCAGACCGCCCCGTCTTCACGCGAAGGATCCCATCGCATGGAGGGCATTGGTGATGAGGTTGAGGAAGATCTGCTCCAGGCCGCCCGGGTCCGCTTGCACAAGGGGGACCTGCTCCATGTAAACTTCCTTGGCAATCCGCCGGCGGGCCATCTCCTTCTGGACAAAGGACAGGACTTCCTCAATGACCGGAGCGGGGGAGACCGGCCGCAACGTTCCTTCGGAGGGGCGCGCATAGCCGGTCAATTGCCGGACCAGCCGCTGGAGCCCCTGCGCGCCCTGAAAGATCGGCGCAAGCTGCACGCGCCCTTCCTCAGTGAGCGCCCGCTGCCTCTGGAGCAGCTCGGCATGTCCGAGGATGGGCGTCAGATAGTTTCTCATCTCGTGCGCCACGCCCGCCGCCAACTGCCCCAAAGAGGCGAGCTTGTCAATCCGCTCCCACTTCTCCTCCAGGGCCCGCTCCTCCGTGACATCGAGGCCAAAGACGGCGGCTTCCGCCTCTCCCGTGGGACTCCTCAACACGGTCATCGTACACAGCATGAGTCGGACGCTCCCGTCCTTGGCCAGGAGCGGGATCTCCACCCGTTCCATCTTGCCCCGCTCCTCGAACATCCGGGCAAACGCTTGGTGGAACTGGTCGTTCCGGACCGCCTGCATCGACTCGCACGTCCGCCCGACCAGCTCGCCGGGAGCATACGCCAGGATTTCCTCGGCCTTGCGGTTGACAAAATGGAACCGGCCGTCGGCGCCCACCAGGAAGACCATGACCGTGGTCTCCCGGATGATCCCTTCATAATACTCCTTCAGCAACTGAGCCTGCTGAAACGACCGGGCAATCTCCTTCCGGTCGGCATGGATCTCCCGGACCATCTCGTTGAACGTTTGAGCCAAGGCGCCGATTTCATCCTGTCGTCTGAGCGTCACCCGCGCCGCCAGGTCGCCCGCCCTGACGCGCTCCGCCGCGCGGATGAACAACTGCACGGGACGGATGGCGTACCAGGTGGCCGCGATGCTGATGAGGACGGCGACGATGAGGACGAGCGTGAGATAGAAGATGAAGTGGCGCCGCAGCTCCTCAAGGGGCGCCAGCAGCGCCTCTTCGGGGAAGGAATGGAGGAGGACCCAGTCGGCCTGCTTGAGCGGGACCAGGATCGAATCGTACACCCCGCCAATGACGAGCCGATGGCGGAGGCGGCGGGGGGGCGTCGCCTCCCGGACGGCGGCGTGGACCTCCGGCAGGTCCGTGCCGGGGATGGTTTGCACGTCGCTCCCCAGCTCTTTCCGGGCAAGAAGGTCCTGCGCCTCCCGATCGGACAGCGGCGCCCAGGCCTGAAAGACCAGGTCACGGCGGGTCGAGTGGGCCAGGCGGATCCCCTGCTTATCGCTCAGGATCACGACGCTGCCGGGCAACACCCGGTCGCGCATCCGCTCGACCAACCGCCACAGCTCCTCGGCAGAGGCGTAGAGGATCAGGACGCCGTCGATCGCTCCGCCGTCTGTCTTCATGGGCACGGCGTACGCCAGGAGCGCCCGCCCGCCTTCGACAAACGGGCGGGAGACGGCCTCGCGGCCCGCCAGGGCCTTCCGGAAGAACTCGCGCTCTCTCGGATGGTCCGGGACTTGTTGACCGGCTGAGAAGCGGACAGATCCATCCCCCTCGGCAAAGACCGCGCCGAGGAATGCCGGATCGAGGCGCAGGAAGGCGGCCATCCGCTGCGCCCCGCCTGAGGCGGGCTCCTGCGCCCGCAGGGCGGGATCGCCCGCCAGCGCGCGGACCTCGCTCAGGCGATGGCCCAAAAAGTCGTCGACATTCTGGGCGACCTGCCCGGCGTAGGCATCCAGGTGGTGGACCCCCTGCTCCAGGAGGATCCGTTTCCCGTCTTGATAGGCCAGATAGAACCCGATGGCGAGGGGAATGACGGCCACGGCAACGATGAGGACGAAGAGCTTGACGCCGATCGGCCAGTGGTTGGGCAAGAGGCGGAGCAGTCGAGTCATGGCGGCACCCCCCGGTCAAAAACCCCACGACGCACGGAACGAAAAAGACGACCGCTCTTCCCGAAGACGGATGGTATGAACAAGAAATATTTTATTCGCATCCGAGGCGAATGTCAAATCGCCGGGCGCCGGCGCAAAGCAGGGGGCTTATCGCACTTTGGCTTCGACGGCGGCCAGTGCGCTCAGCGGCCCTGGGATAGTGTCTTGGCGATCTTCTGGTAGATCGCGGCGAGGGGCAGGATAGTGGTGGCCACAATAAGGAGAACACTATGGGAGACGCTCGAACAACAAACGCCACGTCTGCAGGATTCTCGTTCTGTCCGCTTCCGATAGGCAGCCAAGACGACGAGTGACAGACCTTTTTTCCATGCACGCAACCTTCGCTAATCTCACCCAGGACTCTCGGAGCAAGCCGCTTTCCTGCCAACCTTCGATCTTCACGTCTCCTGGTCCCGTCCGTTCTCTTGTCGTAATCGGCACAAGCGCCACATCAGCATCCCCGATGTCGAGGAGGACCAGTGCGGGGCGTCTCTTCCGCGTCCCTGTTCCAGATTGCGGGAAGTCCACGAGCACGACATCTCCAACGTCATAGGTTGTCATAGACAGAGTCAGCAGGATCGTATGCCGACAAGAACTTTCGACTCGCCGCCGCTTTCCAAAGTCGGTCGTCTTCGTCGTCGGGAATGGAGATCTCGATGAGATCACCCGACTTGGCAGGAATGGGTTGGCTCAACTCTAGGTGTGTTTCGTCCAGCACTCTTGCGCGGATAATTTTCACGGCGATCCCTCATTGCATTGGGGCAAGGGGCGAACTTTGTCGGACACGGCAAGGCAAAAGAATTTCATAGCAAACACGATAACATAGACGCCCTTGATGGTCAAGGCTGTCAATGGTTTAATCATCGTCAGCCGTCGAGGACCTTTCTTGCAATCTCCTGATAAGACGCAGCAGCCGGCGCTTCGGGATGGGCAATAACGAAGGGGCGGCCGGCGTCGGCGCAGGCGGCGACGGCCGGGTCGAAGGGGATCCGGCCCAGGAGCGGGACGCCGAGGTCGCGCGAGGCGGCCTCGACCCCTTCGCCGGTGAAGAGATCAATCCGCCCCCCGCAGTGGGGACAGGCCATGGCGGCCATGTTCTCGATGAGGCCGGCAAGAGGCAGGCCGTTCTCCTTCACGAAGGTGATCGCTTTCCTGACATCCAGGAGCGCCACCTCCTGAGGCGTCGTCACGAGGATGACGCCATCTACTTTCCCAAGGAGGTCCACGGTCGCGATCGTCTCGTTCCCCGTCCCGGGCGGAAGGTCCACGAGGAGCGCATCCAGCGGCCCCCAGGCCACGCTCCCGAAGAGCTGTTGGAGGAAGTCGTACTTCCAGACATCCCGCCAGACGACGGGCTGATCGGCGTCCTCCAACAGAAAGGAGATGGAAGCCATTCGGATCCCGAAGGCCTCGTAGGGCCGGACCCCCTCCTCGTCCATCCGGAGGCGCCTGCCTTCCGCGCCCAGCATCTTGGCCGTGTTGGGGCCGTGGATGTCGGCGTCGGCCAGGCCCACGGTCCGGCCGGATGCGGCCATGGCCGCGGCCAGGTTCACGGCCACCGTGCTCTTGCCCACGCCCCCCTTGTTCCCCATGACGAGGAAGCGCCGGCCGACGGCGGACATCCGCTCCCCGACAATCCAGGCGTTGTGCGCCTCGCGGTCTTCCGCGCAGTCGGGGATGTCGCAGAGGGAACAGGTATGTCGGCGGACGCAGGCCATGGTCATCTCGCATTCACGGCCATGCTTGCCCACTTCGATACGCCCGCCCCCGTCTTCTCTCGGACTCTTGCCGCTCCGCCCCGCGCAAGGAGGGCCATCCCCAGCACGGCAAGAATGACCTGGTACGTGAGCAGCAGCGTATACCCCGCGATGAGGAGAAAGGCGATCCCGTGGGCAGCCGGCGAACCCTCCCGGTACAGCCGCGCCATGGCCACGGCGTAAAGAACCGCCGCCGTGAGATAGAGCGGCAGGGGGAGGTAGAGCGTCAACCCCAGCGACCAGATGGCCAGAATCGCCGGCGTGGATTCCAAGCGGGCAACCGTCGCCCCGCCGAGGACTGTGAACGCCAGCCAACCGGCCGTCGTGCCTGCCAGCAAGAACAGCGGGAGTACGGACCGCTTTCTCCCTTCGCCGGAGACGGCATGGTAGGCCAGCAACCCGCCCAGGACCCAGAACGCCTCGCCGAGACGGAACGCCTCCATGCCTCCCGGCAGGAACTCCAGAACCTGGGCAAACCGGTAATAGTAATAACAGAAAAACAGCGCGCCCCAGGCTACAATGAAGCTCCGACCCCGGCAGAGGCCGACCACCATGAGGAATCCCATCGTCAGCAGTGTGATGATTTCAAATGCCCGGTCGATCCGCGGATCAACTGAAAGAAGAACAGGCAGGAGGCCGATCGCGAGGAGCCCCGCGATGAGAACCAGACCCAGCGATGAGCGGGTATTCTGCTCTTCCCTCCGCCATTGCACGATGAGAACAAGCAGCAGGACCGCAGCCAGGACCGATGCGACGTTGAAGGCGATGAGCCCGATCATGGAGAGGACGGAATAGGCCGCGACCACTGCGGGGTTCGAAAGCGCTTCGGCGGGGATGTGCATCCCCAGGCGGGTGACGATCCGGTTGAGAAGGAGTTCCAGGAGCGCAGCAACCAGCAGGGCGTTCAGGAGAAGACGGGAAACGGGGATTACCCCCTGGATCGCTCCACGCTTCACGCCCTTCGATCGCCCCCCCACCTTATTCCTCCCCCCTCGTGGGGGGAGGGCGATGGAGGGGGGTGACTGAAAGGCCTCACGCCTCACTTTTAGAGATGACACGGATGGCCGGATAGATGTTGACCGTCACGCAGATCCGCTCGCAGTCTCCGCAACCGTCGCAGGCCTCGGGCACGACGACCGGCTTGAAGTCCTCAAGGATCATCGCCACGCCCGAGCGGGGGCAGCGATCCACGCAATGCCGGCAGTCCAGGTCAGACCAGGCCAGGCAACGTTCCCGATCCAGCCGGGCGACGCCGGGCACACGAGGCGCTGTCGGGGATCGACCGAACGCGCCGAGCAAGAGTTCACGTCGGCTGATTGTCATCACCACCTCCCTGCCCGGACCAGGTACCCTTCCAGACAGTGACCGCAGCAGCCGTCTTCCGGCGCCCATTCCGGGAAGTCTGTGCGGATGATCGACGCGATCTCCGGATCGGTTTCCAACCCCTCGGCCCACTGATGAGTGGGAAAACGGCACAGGGGGCACAAGGCTCCAGGGAGGCGGACCCTGGCCGGAGGCGCCGCCCCTTCGGGTGAGCCGGCGAGCGCGAGCAGGGCCTCGGGCTTTCTCGCCAGATCGAGCAGCCCGCCGTGCGTCCTGCGCCGCTCTCCGCTCCAGAGCGCCTCGAAAACCGCGCTGCGCTCGGCAGGTGGAAACTTTCGATACAGCATCTCGAACTCCAGGCAGCGCGCCTCCCTGTCGGCGACGGTCCCCCTCCCCTCCCCGGCGAGGCGGCTGTCGATCTGGATGTCCCAGAGGATCCGGTAGCGGTCGCGGAGGAACGTTTCCTCGGCGGGGTTGGCCGCTGCAATCTTTGTCTCG
>JACRHK010000121.1 GCA_016217625.1 Nitrospirota bacterium | reverse complement strand
GCCGATCCGGGGGCTTGACGATCTCCGGGCAGGAGGGGAGATCTGGGTCCACTACGAGAAGCGGGACCAAGCGCTGGTCGCGCTTTGGGTCGGCGGAGAGGGGGGAAGCGTCCCGCCCGAGGAGGCGATCCTCGGCCGCGTCGTCAGCGCGGATCCGCCCGCGGGCCTCGTGGTCCTGGAAGAAGTGCTTGCTGAAGAGGGCGGCTACGGCGCGGAGGACATCAAGGTCCTCAAAGGGTTGGAGGCGGTCCGGAAGCGGCCGGCGATGTACATCGGCACCACGGGCAGCCCCGGACTCCATCACCTGGTCTTTGAGCTGGTGGATAACAGCGTGGATGAGGCCCTCGCCGGCTACTGCCAGAACATCGAGGTCTGCATCCATATCGACAACAGCGCCACCGTGGTAGACGACGGGCGGGGCATCCCGACGGAGGTGCTGCCGGAGGAGGGCCGCTCGGCTGCCGAGGTGGTCATGACCGTGCTCCATGCCGGCGGGAAATTCGGCGGCAAGTCGTATCGGGTCTCCGGGGGGCTCCACGGGGTGGGGGCTTCGGTGGTGAACGCCCTCTCCGAGTGGCTCGATCTGGAGATCAAGCGGGAGGGGAAGGTCTTCCAGCAGCGGTACGAGCGGGGGACGCCCGTGAACCCGCTGGAGAGTATCGGAAAGACGCGGTATCGGGGGACGAAGATCACGTTCAAGCCCGACCCCCAGATCTTCGAGGAGCTGGAGTTCAGCTACGACATCCTCTCGCAGCGCCTGCGGGAGATGGCCTTCCTCAACAAGGGGTTGCGGATCCTCATCAAGGATGAGCGCGCCGACAAGGAGCAGGCGTTCCTCTACGAAGGCGGGATCATCTCTTTCATCGAGCACCTCAACCGGAACAAGACCCCGTTGCACAAGCCGATCTACATCGCGCGCGAGCGTGAGGGGATCGTCCTTGAGGTGGCGCTACAGTACAATGACGGCTACGCGGAGAACCTCTTCTCCTTTGCCAACAACATCAACACCCACGAGGGAGGAACACACCTCGTGGGGTTCAAGGCGGCCCTGACCCGCACGGTCAACAACTATGCGGTTAGCAGCGGCCTGGCCAAGGGGCTCAAGGAGACCTCGCTGGAGGGGGAAGACATCCGGGAGGGACTCATGGCCGTCATCAGCGTCAAGCTCCCCCAGCCGCAGTTCGAGGGGCAGACCAAGACCAAGCTGGGCAACAGCGAGGCCAAGGGAATCGTCGAGGCGGCGGTGAACGAGGCGCTGGGGACGTACTTACAAGAGAACCCCACCCTCGCCCGCCGCATCGTGGAGAAGGCCGTCAATGCCGCGCGCGCGCGGGAGGCGGCGCGGAAGGCCCGGGAGCTGACCCGCCGCAAGGGGGCCCTGGACGGCCTGTCGCTGCCCGGGAAGCTAGCCGACTGCTCGGAGCGGGACCCGGCCTTTTGCGAGATGTTCATCGTCGAGGGGGAATCGGCGGGCGGCACGGCCAAGCAGGGGCGGGACCGTCGGTATCAGGCCATCCTGCCGCTCCGGGGGAAGATCCTCAACGTGGAGAAGGCCCGCTTCGACAAGATGCTTTCCAGCGAGGAGATTCGCGTGCTCATCACCGCCTTGGGCACGGGGATTGGTGAGGGGGATTTCGACATCTCCAAGATCCGCTACCACAAGGTCATCATCATGACCGACGCCGACGTGGACGGGGCCCACATCCGGACGCTCCTGCTGACCTTCTTCTACCGCCAGATGGCGCAGATCGTGGAGCGGGGCTACCTCTACATCGCCCAGCCCCCCCTCTACAAGGTCAAGCGGGGGAAGGCCGAGCGCTATATCAAGACCGAGTCCCTGCTGGAGGACTACCTGCTGGAGCTGGCCGCCGAAGGGGTGGAGGTCGCCCTCTCGGAGACGGGGGGGTGGGTGACGGGGAAGCGCCTCGTGCCGGTGCTCAAGAAGCTGCTGGCGCATGAGCGCATTCTCGAAAAGTTCGCGCGGAAGCAGATCGACGCGGAAATTCTCCGCGGGTTTATTTTCGAGAAGGAGCTCAACAAGACCGCGCTGAAAGACCGGGCCCGCCTGGAGCGGATCGCGGAGTCGGTGCGGGGCTATTTCATTTCCGCCTTCCCGGAGGCGGCCACCGAGATCCTGTTGGAAGAAGACGAGGAACACAAAGGCTACCGCGTGATCTGCCGGATGCAGCGCAACGGCCGCGCGTATCAGGCCGCCCTGGGAGAGGATCTCATCACGACCCCCGAGTTCCGGGAGATGCAGGGGATCTCCCCCGCCTTGCTGGGGTTGGGGCGTCCCCCCTTCGTGATGAAGGAGAAGGGGGAAGAGCGGCGCTTCCGCACCACCCAGGAGCTGACCGAGGCGATCCTCGCTCTGGGCAAGCAGGGGTTGACGATCCAGCGGTACAAGGGGTTGGGGGAGATGAACGCCGAGCAGCTCTGGGAGACGACGATGAACCCGGAGACCCGGACGCTCCTCCATGTCTCCGTAGAAGACGCGGTGAAGGCCGACGAGATGTTTACGATCCTCATGGGGGACCAGGTAGAGCCCCGCCGCGAGTTCATCCAGCGCCACGCGCTGGAGGTCAAGAACCTGGACGTGTAAAGAAAGATCGTGACCGTGACGGTTACCCGTGACCGTCATGAAAAAGAGGGTTTCCGGTCACGGTCACGGACAGCGGTCACGTTTTATAGAAAAGATGCCTACCCAGGAAAACAAGATCCCCATCGCGATTGAGGACGAGATCCAGTCTTCGTACCTCGACTACGCCATGAGCGTCATCGTGGGGCGGGCGCTCCCGGACGTCCGCGACGGCCTCAAGCCGGTCCACCGCCGCATCCTCTACGCCATGTTCCGGGAGGGGCTCCTCCATAACAAGAAATACTCCAAGTCGGCCGGCGTGGTGGGGGAGGTGTTGAAGAAATACCATCCCCACGGCGACATGGCGGTGTACGATGCGCTGGTCCGCATGGTGCAGGACTTCAACCTTCGCTACCCGCTCATCGACGGACACGGCAACTTCGGCTCCGTGGACGGCGACCCCCCGGCAGCCTACCGCTATACCGAAGTGCGTCTCGCGCGGCTGGCCGAGGAGCTGCTGGCGGACATCGACAAGGAGACCGTGGACTTTGATCCGAACTTCGACGAGACCACGGAGGAACCGCTGGTGCTGCCGGCCAAGGCGCCGAATCTCTTGGTGAACGGCGCGGCCGGCATCGCCGTGGGGATGGCCACCAACGTCCCTCCGCACAACCTGGGGGAGATCGTGGACGGCCTGGTCCATCTCATCGACCATCCGGACTGCACGATCCCAGATCTCATGGCGATCATCCAGGGGCCCGACTTCCCGACGGCCGCCATGATCCACGGCCGGCAGGGAATCGTGGATGCCTACACCACCGGCCGGGGGCTCATTCAGATGCGGGCCCGCGCCGTGGTGGAGGTCAACGAGAAACAGGACCGGCAGCACATCGTCATTACCGAGATCCCTTACCAGGTGAACAAGGCCAAGCTCCTGGAGAAGATCGCCGAGCTCGTCCGGGAGAAAAAGATTACGGGGATTGCCGACTTCCGGGACGAGTCCGACCGGGAGGGGATGCGGATCGTCGTGGAGCTCAAGCGGGGGGAGATCGCGGCCGTGATCCTCAACCAGCTCTACAAGCACACCCCGCTGCAGGCGACGTTCGGCGTCATCATGCTGGCCCTGTGGCAGGGGCAGCCCCGGATCTTCCACCTCAAGGATCTGTTGCGCGCCTTCCTCCACCACCGCCGGGAGGTGGTGGTCCGGCGGACCCAGCACGACCTCCGCAAGGCCGAAGAGCGGGCCCACATCCTGGAGGGGCTCAAGATCGCCCTGGAGCAGATCGACGAGGTGATCGCGCTCATCAAGCGCTCCCGGTCGCCGGAGGCGGCGCAGGCGGCCCTGACGGCCCGTTTCCCCCTGAGCCCGATCCAGGCCCAGGCGATCCTCGACATGAAGCTCCAGCGGCTCACGAGCCTGGAGCGGGAGAAGCTCCTGGCGGAGTACGAGGATCTGCTCAAGACGATGGCCACCCTGCGGGAGGTCCTGGGGAGCGAAGCGCTCGTCTGGCGCCTCATCCGGGAAGACCTGCTGAAGCTCAAGGAGGAGTACGGCGACGCGCGGAGGACGGAGATCCTCCCGGAGGAGACGGAGATCAACCTGGAGGACCTCATCGCCGACGAAGAGGTGGTCATCACGATCTCCCACTCGGGCTACATCAAGCGGAACGCGCTGAACCTCTACCGGCTCCAACGGCGCGGCGGCAAGGGGATGATCGGGATGGAGACGAAGGAGGCGGATTTCGTGGAGCACCTCTTCACCGCCTCCACGCACAGCCACCTCCT